>DAQQ01000290.1:24103-30920 GCA_002508465.1 Methanosarcina sp. UBA7
AGCATTGCAGTATCGCTATAAGGGATCCATTCCCCCCACTGAGAATATCCAACTCCGAGCATTGTATCTACGCGTATAAATCGCCCGTTGACGATCAATGGAACTGTAGCACCTGCAACTTTAGGAGGAACACCCTGGTCTTTCTGCAGGTTTTCGACCCATCTTATCCTGATGTCAGCTTTTTCGGAATCCACAATTGCAAAAACGGGAGTATAATCCAGTTTTCCATTTCCGCCTTCTGCCCAGTAATTCAGAGCTTTTTGTACCTGTGTGTAATAGGTAGGACTATAATGTGGAGGAACATTTGTGTTATCTATATATACGGTGATTGGAGAATGACCCCATGGATGCTCTAAAATTTTGGGATAGTTATACTCCGAAGCTGCCGGAGCAACGGGCAAAATAAGTACTGTCATCAATAGTAAAAAAAGCAATCTTACTCCAGATATACCGTTTCGAGTAATATAAACTGCCTCCATATTATTAGTTAAGTGATCAGTCTCTCTTTTTGTCTGTCAACCAGCTTGACTCGCTTTTCATAGAGGTTACTTCGCCTATGGATTTCAATT
Organism: Methanosarcina sp. UBA7; assembly: GCA_002508465.1. Taxonomy (GTDB): domain Archaea; phylum Halobacteriota; class Methanosarcinia; order Methanosarcinales; family Methanosarcinaceae; genus Methanosarcina. The sequence goes on from DAQQ01000290.1 coordinate 24,673, forward strand.
GTTCCCCTTCACTACTCTCTTTGCTAATCTGCGAACGAACTTTCATGAAGTAAGCCAGAGCTGCAATAGGCAAAGCGTAGCCTACCCCATATACTGCTAAATCTGTTATTTCCGGTTCAAAGATAATGCTCAAGAAATTAACCCCAAGTACAACAACAGTGAGCCCCACGAGGTTCAGTTCTAGCTCTTTAATACTATTTACTTTCACCCATTCTGGTAAAGGTAGGGGCTGAATAAACAACTGGTAGAGCCCGAAAGACGTAAGAAATAGTACCGTACCAACTAAGAAAAGGTGGACAGTCTCCACAATTTCAACAATAATATTCTCTTTTGGACCTGCTTCTGACATTTCAGTAATGACTTCTCCCACAAAGTGAACAATATCTATGCCGCCTTTAACAAATAAAGTGCAAGCAGCAACTGCCAACCCTATCACTGGGATCAACACGAAAAAACGCATTCCTGCAATAAACCTTACAACTTTCAATGGCAGACTCCTTCTTGCTTTCTCCAGATGAGCAGGATAATTGGTTTCTTTTCTTCCATTCCTAACCCCCCAAATAGATTGATTGATATCTTGAATTAGCGCTTTTAAACAGCCTTCTGAAATTAAATAGAAAAAACTATGAATTTTTATTTTACTCTCAATTATGAATCTGTTTCTTTTACTCTCAGCTTTACTTCTTTCAAAATCAAACTACAGGTCCGGGCTGCAGCTGAACTCTCTGCTTTATCTGTTTCAGGCTCCTCCTCCTTTCAGATTTTTTTCTTTTTTTCTTGTGCCATGACAGTGTTTAAACTTTCGTCCACTGCCGCAGGGACAGGGATCATTGCGCCCTGCCCGGGAAAAAGCATCTTCCAGCGCCATAACTCTCATAACTTCCGAAGCCGGATAACCCCTGCGAATTAAGCCTGTCATTATCTTCATCGGAAAATCAATGTGCTGAAAGAAAGCTTTCCAGCCCTTACAAAGATAGTTCAGGCCGTTTTCTCCGGCAGAAGTGGTCAGAAAACGATTCTTTGGGCACTCTCCCTGGCAGGCAAAGAGCACCTCGCATTCACGGCATATCTGAGGCAAAGAGTCGCGTTTATCCTGCCCGAACCTGTACTGCTTTTCCGCTGCGGCAAGCTCGCTTATCTCTTTTTCCAGAATATTGCCAAGCAGATAGTCCGGTTCCACAAAATGGTCACATGAGTATAGATCCCCATTATGCTCCAGAGCAAGCCCAATACCGCACGTTTCTTCAAAAACGCACATGCCTGAAGGCAGCCCAAGCCATCTGCGAGCAGAAGCTTCAAAAGTCTGCACGAATATTTTCCCCACATCATTTCTAACCCACTCGTCGAAAATACAACTCAGAAAACTTCCAAGCTGTTCAGGCTGTACTGAACGGTCTGAGACCATTTCTCCTCTCTGGTAAAGAGTATGCCCTTCCTCATTGATTCGCTCTACAACCGGAATAAACTGAATCCAATCTGTCCCTGCTTTGTCCCGAAGGAAACGGTAAACTTCAAGCGGATAGTCAGCGTTGACTCGGTTGACTGTTGTCAGGACGTTGTATTCCACATCATGTTTTTGCAACAGACGAAGCCCTTCCATGACCCGGTCAAAAGTCCCCTCTCCTTTTTTGTCCACCCGATATGCATTGTGCAGTTCACGAGGACCGTCGATGCTGATCCCTATGAGAAAATTGTTTTCCTTAAAAAACCGGCACCATTCTTCGTCCAGCAGCGTGCCGTTTGTCTGCATTGTGTTTTCGAATACCATACCCGTTTTTCCGTACTTTTCCTGTAGTTCGATTGCACGCCGGTAAAAGTCTATTCCCATAAGTGTGGGTTCTCCTCCCTGCCAGGCAACAGTTACCTGCGAGCTGCGGTGGGCTGCGATAAGCTGCCGGATATAGTTTTCCAGAACTTCATATGACATTCGGAACCTGCTACCCGGGTAGAGTGCTTCTTTAGCCAGGAAGAAACAATAGGAGCAGGCAAGGTTGCAGATCGCTCCCGTAGGCTTGGCCAGCACATGAATTCTGGGAGGCAGATAGTTTTGTGTCATTCAGTATTTTCCCCCTGCATCGAAATAACCAGGATCTCAACGTGCAGCACACTCCCGACAAAACAGTTCTGGAGGCTTTATCCGTAATGATTCTCACCCTTTCTGAAGAACTGGCAGTCCCCTGGTTCCTGGGATGTGTTTCCGTTTACTGCCGTGCCATGACCATGCGTGTTTCAGCTTCCTTGTCCTCGATCAGTTTGCCACTCACGTCTATAGTCACATTGTAGATCTTGCCTGTGAACTCAAAAGGAGGCTCGTAATCAGGTGTAACCGGTGATCCATGAGCCAAGCCACAGGTAACCCCGCTGGTTAACCCGAGTACAAGCGGAGTCGTTACAGGGACCTCAGCCTGGCCGACTAATTTTCCGTCTATATAGAGTTGAGCCTTTCCGGGTGCACCCTTACCGTTAGCAACATCTGGCTTACCTGTCACCTCAAACTCGAAGCGCAGTTGATGCCGTCCTTCGGGAACATTCTCTCTGGATTCTACATGATAAAGGGCCTTAGCTACATAATTATGTACCCAGTGAAGCTTTCCGCCTTTAATATAAAATGAATAGCCGGCATCGATACCCCCATGGGCAAGCAGGATTCCTTCAGCACCCCCTGGTGGAACCTCTACATCGGCAGTGATGCTGTGTGTACGGTTAAGAACCTTAACAGCTGCGTTTGCGGGAACCGGCTGGGTTCCGGGATAATAAACGTAGCTTGTCCTATCGGCTGCAATCTGTGGCCGCTCATCAGCAAGGCGCAGCACTCCTCGGGAATCGATAGGTAACACATTGTATTTCCCTGCCTCTGCATACCAGGTAGCAATCATCTCGATCAACTTCGGCCGATTTTCTGCAGCTATATTCCTGTTCTCTGTCCAATCAGTCTGAACATTGTAAAGTTCCCAGCCTTTTGCATCCAGCTCGGTCAACTTTTCTGCATAAATCGGTTCGCCAAAAGGTTTTCCTGCTTCAGCGAACGAAGGACCAGGCCACGGACATACGGCACGCCATCCATCATGATACAGGGAGCGATGGCCCATCATCTCGAAATACTGAGTGTGGTGCCTGGTAAGTGCACTGGCATCGTCTAAAGTATGCGCAAAACTTACACCTTCAATAGGAGATTGGGTTACGCCTTTAATAGTAGTCGGAGGTTCGATCCCCAGGCAGTCCAGAACAGTAGGTACCATATCGATAATGTGAGCATACTGGTTTCGAACTTCACCTCTTACCTTTATTCCCCTGGGCCAGTGGATTATGAAGGGATCGCTGACACCGCCACGGTAAGTTTCACGTTTCCAGCGGCGGAAAGGTGTGTTTCCGGCAAAGGTCCAGCCCCAGGCATAGTGGTTGAAAGTCTCCGGGCCCCCAAGTTTATCCAGCAATGAGAGGTTTTCCTCAAGTGACTCAGGCACATTGTTGAAAAATAAATTCTCGTTGACCGATCCGGTAGAACCACCTTCGGAGCTGGCACCGTTATCGGAAATAACCATAATCAAGGTGTTTTCAAATTCTCCAATGTCTTTCAGAAACTTTAGCAACCTGCCTATATGGTAATCGGTATGTTCCAGAAATCCGGCAAAGACTTCCATCATACGGGCATAGAGCTTCTTTTCTTCAGACGAGCATTCTTCCCAGAGCCTGACATCCGGGTCATGACGTGATAGTTTTGCATCTTTTGGCACGACTCCCAGTTCTTTTTGCCGTGCGAATGTTTTCTCCCTGTAAGCCTCCCAACCGTCATCGAATTTTCCTTTGTATTTATCTACCCATTCTTTAGGAACATGATGAGGGGCATGCATGGCTCCAGTGCAGAAATACATGAAAAAAGGCTTGTTGGGAGCTACCTGTTTGGCATCGGCAATGAACTGGATAGCCTTCTCCGCCAGGTCCTCATTCAAGGTGTAACCTTCTTTGGGAGTTTTTGGAGGGATTACTGAGTGATTGTCATTGATCAACTCAGGATAATACTGGTGAGTCTCACCTCCTAAAAAACCATAAAAGCGCTCAAAACCTCTTCCTAAAGGCCAGCGGTCATAAGACCCTGCTGCTGATATCTGTTCTGCAGGCGTCAGATGCCATTTGCCGATGGCATAGGTATTGTATCCATGCTCGAGAAGGACCTCCGACAAAAAACCATTCTCAAAAGGTATATAGCCGTTGTAGCCGGGATAACCTGTGGAACCCTCCGTTATACAGGCCATATTGTTTGAATGATGGTTTCGGCCGGTCAATATGCACGAGCGGCTAGGAGAGCAAAGCGCAGTCGTATGCATGTTACTGTAAATGAGTCCTCCCGCAGCCAGGCTGTTCAGGTTTGGTGTCCGGATAGGACTGCCATAGCACCCAAGTTGCCCAAAACCCGTGTCGTCCAGCACAATTAACAGTACGTTTGGAGCACTCTCTTTGGCACGCAGTGGTTTCGGCCAGGCTGGTTCAGACTGGTCAAACGTACGCCCGATTACACCTGGAAAAGTGGTTCCTGATTTGTATTCTTTAAGCGGCATTTGTCCCCCTATTAATTTTGGTTTTTCTAAAAATTCATAAAAATAGGGGTGTGGAGAGGAACTGAACTTACTCTGCACCCCCACTCATTTTCGTTCCCACCCATTTTCTTCTTGAATTTTTGTTCTTGGCTTAAACTAAGTTCTAAAAACACGTGTTTCCCAGATTGGCGCTTTTCGATCAAACTTTAGCGTGCCGGAGCTGCTTCTTCTTCTGCGAATGTCTCATGCAGCTTTTTCTCTTCTTCTTTGGACAGATTGGTAGCAATGATTTCAAACTTGAACTGTTTCATTGCATCTGCGACTTTATCTTCTATGGCATCACTGGTCATCAAAAAGAGAGCTGAAGTGCCTTCAGTCACTTTGCTGCGCACTGATTTTATGAAATCTTCATTAATACCCACATGAGACATGGAACCCATCAATGCACCCATTGCTGCCCCAACTACCATACCAAATATAGGAATAAAAAAGATCAGGCCAAAAAGTAAACCCCAAAAAGCTCCACTTAACGCTCCGGCACCTTTTAAATCACTCAAATGTTTTGTTTTCGGTTTCTTTTTTCCCTCAGGCCAGGTGACTATGGCCGCATCATGCAGATTGATCAGTTGCTTTTTGCTTAAATCTTCTACCACCTCAAGAGCTTGCTCAGCACCGTCAGCGGTTTCAAACTTCAGAACTGTTAATGTTGCTATAGTTCAAACCTCCTTTTATGCGACATATTTGCTGGTTATTATGTTTTCACGTCAGTTTATTAACAGAGGTGAAATCATAATCGCAATTATCATTTTTTAAGTATTGAAAAAGCTGGGTTAGTCCTGTCTTCATCCCGGATTACATGTTTTATGCTGTCTCAACATGCAGAAGCATAATAGTCGGGAAAAAACCTTACTTAAATCCCTCAAGCTTTTTGTAGCAGGGTCAGGGAGCAGCCAGTTTGTTGCAGGAAAGCCACTAGTATGGTTTTCTTCGTACAGTATGATCTTGCATATTTCACATGTATTGATATCCTTTCCAGACCAGCGCCGCATCAATTCTCAAGAATTCAATTATTTCGAGTAATGGCAATCGATTTTTTATGACATTTTGTTGTCTACATGGCACTGGACGGTCCAGAGGTAGGCAAATCGATTAAAATTATTTTTTGAACGATTTTAACCCGGATGCTGAGATATGTCGAATATCTCTTTCATTACCCGAATTTGACAGAAAAATAAAAATTAAAATGAAAAAAGGAGCTTCATGCTCCTGTTTTCCCCCTACATTTGATGTTTCTGTGCATTGTTCTCGATTTTTTGCTATTTTCATTTTTCCGAAAAATTCTGCGTCAATACTATACGTTTTTTGTAGGAAAATACTTTATCAATTTATAAATTCTGTCAAATTTGGGTCATTACGAAAACCTCTTGCAGGAATCTACAGGCCAATTTTTATACTGTCAACTCCCCAATAGAACCTTCGAGATTTCCCCAATCTCGGGGTTCAATAAATCACTTTATATAATCATTCTTTTATATATTACTCTATGCATGTTGACTTATTTTATCGAGTCTGTTGAGGAGAATTACTCTTTAAAATTGAAGATGTTCCATTCTTTTTGCTAATCTTATTTTTTTAATTCTCGCCTTTTTTGAAAACGTATATGATATTCTTCGAATAACATGCACAACTAAATGAAAGTACTTTACCCCCTCT
>DAQQ01000032.1:0-19697 GCA_002508465.1 Methanosarcina sp. UBA7
GCAAATGGAGAGGATAATTCCGAGGTTTCAGCTGTGAAATACAGGTACGTATCGTCTTCTCCTACGAGAGTGGTTTGTAAAGAATTCCATTTTGAATCGCTGTATCCATTAAAGGTAATTGAAGACTTGTCTATATTTTTGTCTTGAACCCAGGATTTTTCAACCTTGAAATATACTCTTGCATTTTCAATATTATCGGGAGTTGCAAATCCACTGTTTCCTACCCAAATGTTCACAAATTTATACACTTCATCCGAAGGCGATTCTGAAACCAGAGTGGACTGATTTATTAGCATCTCAACTACAGTTGTAGTTTTTCCAACAGTCTTTTTAGAATCAAAACTCATATTAATTACAGGAGTGGCATTTTGTGGGAAATCGAAATTTACAGAGTTTCCGTATGTAATAGAAGTTTGTGAAAGCTCTTTAGCTTCTACATTACTTTGAGGCTCGGGCGAACCCCCAACACCTCCACTGCTACTACCACTACCGCTACTACTGCTATGACTGTTACTATCACTGCTACTGCTACCACTGCTTCCATCACTTGAGTCGCTCATTTCTTCCACATATATTGTTTTGTTTGACAAGCTTGTTCCGTTTTCATTGTTTGCTATAAGATTGACAGTATAATTTCCTGCTGTTGAATAGGGATGTTCTGGATTCTGCTCGGTTGAATTAGTTCCGTCTCCAAAGTCCCAGCTCCATTCACTTGCATTTTGTGAGGTGTCTGCAAATTGGACATCGAGACCATTGGAATTATCGGCGTCAAAGCCTGCTTCGGGAAGAACTTTCTGCTCTCCCAGAACGGTTATTTCTTGAGCTGTTGCATCCCAACCTCTTCCATTGCTCACTTCTAAAACAACTCTATAAGTTCCGGGATAATTGAAAGTATATGTTGGATTCTTTTCTTTCGAAGTATTTGTCAGTCCAAAATACCACAAAGCTGTATTTGCATCTTTACTCTTGTCAGTAAATGTTACATTCAATGGTGCATATCCAGAAGTGGAGGATGCAGAGAAATTAGCAGTTGGTAGGCCTGTAGTGTTTTTATTTCCCACTACATAATCTATCTTTTTAAGGGTATCACTTCCATTAGGCCCAACTACAATCAAAGTAACGTTGAAAACTCCATAAGCTTTAGCTCTTCCAAATCTATGAGAAGTAGTTACCGATTTTCCTTTTCCACTGCTGTAAGACCAATGGTCAATTTGCGGATTATAAAATTCCCATTTCCACTTGGTAACTTTACCAGTCACGTTAGCAGTTAATCTTGAATCAAAAGGAACAGTCCCTTTAAGGACGTTACAAGTAAAATCATTAATTGTAAGATTACTTGTAGCTGTGACATTGTCTGTAGCTGTGACATTGTCTGCAGCTGAAACCACCCCAATTGATGGTATAATAGCTAAAATTACTTGCAAGAATAGCATAACTAATACTATAGATGAAAAAGATTTTTTCATGTAAATCCTCCTTAGGACAAATCAACTAAATGTAACTCTACATTCTTCAGTTTAGTCGAGTAAGTCCTAGTTATTTTCACTCTGTTAACAAGATAATGACCAGAAAATTTGTTCTTAGATATAAGCTTTTTTTTTCGAATAAAATTATTCAACTAGTGAAGGTCTAAAAGAAGTTCATTTAATCCGCAATTTCTTTAAAGCATCCCAAATAAAGTAATAAACAAGAAAATAGTTCTTGAAGGATGTAATTACGACTATATCATGTTTTTTAAAATAAATAAAAAGTTTTTAATTAGAAGCTAATAAATGATCTTAATGTGAGTTATCAATTTTTCTTTCGAATTTTTACTTAAAGAGCTGAATTCCAAAACTCAAAATCTACTTTTTGAAGCTCATTTTTAAAATCGTCAATTGAGCTTCTGCTAGGAAAGCAATTCTATAACTCTTATAAATTATGAGAGTAAAAATTAGTTTTGGGACAGGCTTAGCAGGTAGTTATTTTCAGAAGAGGCTTAAATAGGCATCCCCGGAGGCTCTTTATTCTCTGCAGCGAATCTTTTAAAGAACTCTTTGAAATGCTCGGGAAGAGTATCAAGTTCCAGAATGCTATCAAGGGAAGTCCATGCATGTTCAATATGTTCGTCGCTCAACTTTACATCAGCAATGAGATATCCCCCGTCATATACTACGGCAATTACCTTTTTGTCCGGAAGCTCAAAGGTAGCATATCCTGCAATCTCTCCGGAAACAATTGAAATCCCTGTTTCCTCCCATACCTCCCGAACAACTGCTTCTTCAAGAGGTTCTCCACGGATCAGCTTTCCCCCTGGAAGATCCCATTTTCCCGGGTTACTGTGAGAGTTTTCCGACCGCCTGAGAAGCAGGAACTCGCCTTTCTCGTTCCGTAGAACGGCATAAATAGAAACGATGTAAGGTTTCTCCAGATTCATATACTAATATGTAAGACTTCTTTGTCTTAAAGGCTGGCTTTTTTAAGATCTTCAAAATATAACTATTCTTGAAAGTGTCTTTCTTTAATGGCTCTTACTTTCAGTTTCGAGTTTTTAACTTTAATATGATAAAGTTTTTAAGGTTTATATTTTTATTATCGAAATATTTTGGATACTCAGTTGATTTGCTTCAATCCAGTTATATTCTCTGAGCAAATCTTCCAAATTGTAAGATCTTAAAATAGTCCAAAGTTTTCTTCCTTATAAGATCCATTTCAAAGAAAAAAGAAAAATCAACTTAAATAAGGTATAGTAAAAAGAATATAAAGACAAGACTGATAACTCGGATCAAAGCAGAAAGAAGGACTCAATATGGCTCGCTGGACAGGAAAAACAGTATATGTAGACCTTGGCACTGAATCAGTTAATATCGTCGAAACTGATGAAAAGTTAATTCTCAGATATCTTGGAGGCAGGGGACTTGGAGTAAAACTTCTTTCTGAGCTGATAGGTCCCGATATTGATCCTCTTAGCCCTACTAATCCCCTCATTTTTACCTCAGGCCCGCTTTCAGGCCTTGCCCCAATGGCTTCAGGAGCGGTCCTCACATCGAAATCGCCTCTAACAGGCACGATATTTAGCTGGAATATGACTGGGAGCTTCGGAAGTGAACTCAAGAAAGCTAAAATTGATGCTCTGGTAGTTACCGGAAAGGCAAACAGGCCTTCCTATGTGGAAATTACAGAAGGAAATGTTGAAGTTGTGCCCGCAGAACAGCTCTGGGGAAAAAATGTCAAAGCCTGTACTGAAACCCTTGAAAAGAGAGGCAGCGTGGCATGCATTGGTAGGGCAGGAGAAAAACAGGTTCCAATTTCCTCTTTTGTGGTTGATTCCATCCATATAGGAAGAGGAGGTCTGGGTGCAATTGCCGGCTCAAAAATGCTCAAAGCCGTTGTTGTGAAAGGAGAAAAAGAACTTTTACCTTTCGATCCTGAGGGATTCCGAGAACTTGAGATAAGAGTTTTGAAACTTTTTGATGCAAGTCCCATGCTCTCTAAAGGACTCGCAAATTATGGCACGTCTGCGCTTGTAAAATTACTGGATTATATGAATCTCATCCCTAGCAAGAACTTTACTGGAAAGAATCCTCCCTTTGCAGATGCGCTTTCAGGAGAGTATATCAAATCTGTCTTCAAGCTTGAAAAAGAGAGTTGTCCTGGCTGTCCTCTGGGTTGTAAAAAGAGAATTAAAGAAACAGCGCAGATGTTTAAAAAGACAGGACAGTTTTTGATTGAAGGACAAACTTTGCTTGAAGGACAAATTTTACCTGATTATGATTCCATCTGGGCCTTCGGGTTTAACCTTGAAAACCCTGATGTCACCTCCGTTATTAAAGCTGACAGAATATGCAAGGATTACGGGCTTGACCCGATCTCAGCAGGTTCTGTGCTCGGGGCTTGTGCAGAGCTCAAATCGAGAATGATTAACACTAATGGACTGGAGTTTCTGCTCTCGAAAATTGGGGAAGGGTCAAAGTTGGGGAATGGGGCTAGAAGATACTTATCAGGCCTCGGTAGAAAAGACTTGAGCATGGATGTGAAAGGGCTAGAACTAGGAGGTTTTGATCCTCGAGGGATAAAGGGGCAGGCCCTGGCTTATGCTACTTCCAGCCATGGGGGAGACTGTCTGACTGCTTTCATGGTCGGACCTGAGGTACTTGGAAAGCCTGTAAGTCTTAACCGTCTGAGCCTTAAAGGAAAAGCAGGTATCCTCCAGGTATTTGAGAACCTGACTGCAGTTCTGGACTCCTTTGTGTTCTGCCCTTACTCAGGTTTTGCCCTCGGTGAAGAGCTAGGTTCTGCTCTCCTACTTTCGGCTGCAGGTATGGAGATTTCGCCCGCAGAGCTCCTGAGAATTGGAGAAAGAACCTATAATCTTGAGAGAATGTATAACCTTAAAGCAGGATTTACCCGAAAAGACGATACCCTTCCTGAAAGGCTATTTGAAAACAATGGAGGGAATGAAGGGTACGGAATTCCCAGGCAGGAGTTTGAAGCTGCACTTCAGGAATATTATCATTACCGAGGATGGAATGAAGAAGGGGTGCCCAGGCCGGAGAAGTTAAAGGAGCTTGGAATTAATTTTTAAAGTGAAACACGGAAAGGCAGTGTGTTTGCCATACAACTGCAGATCGAATCATGAAATAATCTTAAAACTAAAAAGGAACTGCTTTTAGTGTTTTGACTCTACCATACACTCTAAAAAGTAATAAATCTCATAAGGTAAAGGATTTTCTCTTTGAAGTCCAATATTCCCTTTAATTCAGTATTCCTTTAATCTGGATTTTTCGGAAATTTCATGCAGTTTTCCACGAAATTCGGTCAAAAAACGAAAAATCTCGCACAAGCGTTATATAGTCATGGATAATTAATCGTATTAGTTCTCGATCTGTAGATTGGCTCTGCAGGCATCCTAAGCTCGGAATACTTTCCAGTTTTTCTATCCAGGCCTTAAGCAATGTATGGATAAAATAAGAGTCAGGCTTAAAAATTAGAAAAGCCTTCTTATACTACTTTACCGGAGTCATGGAAAGTCTTCGGCAAATTCGGAATGACGTTTACAGCTCATTTATAAACATCTAAAAACGTATGGGAGAATCGTTATGAAACAGCAGGTAGAAGTAAAGGAACTCAAAGAAGGGAAATACGTAATTATCGATGACGAAGCATGTGTCATAAAGAGCATTACCAAATCCAAGCCGGGAAAACACGGGGCTGCAAAGGCAAGAGTAGAGGCTATCGGACTTTTTGACGGCCAGAAGCGCTCCTTCATAGGCTCAGTTGCAACCAAAGTATACGTCCCCATTGTGGAACGAAAGACTGCACAGGTAATCTCGATTACCGGCGACATTGCTCAGCTTATGGACATGGGAGACTTCTCAACCTTTGAGATCGTAATTCCTGATGAATACAAGGATAAGGTCAAAGAGGGCGAAGAGATTTCTTACATTACAGCTCTTAGCAAGGTCAAGCTCGATATACGGACATAAATTTTCAAAACTAAAGTAAGAACTCAGGTTAAGGACCTGAGTCATTCTTTTTTTAAGCAAATAATTTCGTATCAGGTTAAATTATGTTTTTACCCAATTCTTTTATAGACGCTCTTGCAGACTATGAATCTGCACGTTATGTTATCTTCGGCGTGCCTTTTGATAATACCTCTTCTTACAGAGCAGGTAGCCGCTGGGCTCCTGACGCTATGCGGCTGGCCTCCGCAAATTTTGAGAGTTACAACCCGACTTTCGATATAGATCTTGTCGATCTTCCAATTTATGATGCTGGAAACCTGGAAACTTCCGCTTTGGTTGACGAAACACTTCAGAGTCTGTACGAAGCTACAAAAGACCTCCTGAATGATGGTAAGTTTCCAATTATGCTTGGTGGAGAGCATTCTCTGACCTTTGCTATGGTTAAGGCCTGCGCTGAAATCGCAGGGGAAGATTTCGGGGTTCTTGTCTTGGACGCTCATTTTGACCTGAGGGAAGAGTACAGGGGCTTTAAGCATAACCATGCGTGTGTGTCCCGAAATATTCTCAATGAGGTTACTAATAATCTTGTTTCCATAGGCATAAGAAGCGGCCCGGAAGAAGAATGGGTTTTTGCCAGGGAAAATAACCTGAAGTATTACACAGCTGATGATGTGGAATCCACAGGCATGGTAGAGATCCTTAAAGAAGCCCTTGAGTGGCTTGACTGCAGCCAGATCTATCTTTCCCTTGATATGGATGCAATAGACCCGGCTTATGCTCCTGGTCTCGGCACGCCTGAACCTTTTGGCCTGAGTGCGCGAGATGTAAGGACTGCAATAAGAACACTTGCTCCTTTCTCAATGGCTTTTGATGTCGTAGAAATCGCCCCTGAATACGATTCCGGGCAAACCGCCATGCTTGGGGCAAAATTGATGAGAGAGTTTATTGCTTCCCACGCAAAGAGTTGCAGGAAAGCATAAGCTAAGAAAACAGAAAGTTTTAGCTAAAAACTGCTGGAAAAGGCGAAGTATTAAAAACTTCGGAACTTTCCCAGAGTTCAATACCTCAGGACTCATTACATCCAGGGTTTAGTATATCCAAGATTTGATACGTCCAGAACCCTTTTTATTCAACGAGGTTTACATTAGTTAAGTACGCCAAATGGCTATTATCTTGTCAATTGCTATGTGAGTGTACTTTTCATTATGCTCGAGAGTGAGCACATTGTCTGCGCAGGCTTCCACTTTTCCGTTAAATACATCAGGACCCCCGCAGTAAACATCTACGACTTCGCCTAGAAGATGTTCTACTATAAAAGGCTGCATTTCTTTACACCTCGATATTTTTTCACATCTCAAACTCTGGGCCACTAATTTGAGTGGCCTTTATTTCCCAAAGACCAGGGCACCAGTTCAGCTTTTCAGTTTTAGTCAGATTTAGAAGAAAATTCTCAAAACTTTCCCTTAGTCCGTTTGTTCTCTATAATTGTCCTCTATAGTACAGGAATATCAGAACTTGAAACTTTGAACTTATTGGCCCCATATAGCTATTATTTTGTCAATAGCTATATGGGTGAGTTTTCCTTCGCTATTGAGCGTCAGAACATTATCGGCACAGGCTTCTACATTTCCCTTAAAAACATCAGGTCCCCCGCAGTAAACGTCCACATCCTTATTAAGATAGTGTTCCACTATAAACGATTGCATCATAGATTTTTTTCTCCTGCTCATTTTCTTTGCAACTTGCTTATTTACCTATTAGTTTTTCTGATGACAATTACTGACAGTCTGTACATCCGCAGATATCCGTTAATTGTAACTATCTTTTCATTTCTTATAAATATATTTAAAAACTAAAATTGTTTTTTGGAGTGCACTACTGTTAATCTTTGAAAGGAAAATCAGCTTACTTACCAGAGAGCCTGTATAGCTCCCAGTTCTCGTTTTCGTGGAAATATAAATTAGTTATATGGCTTTCTTTTCTCCGGGTTTACTTGTTTAGGGAGTTCAGGAAAGCTAGGTTTATCTGAAAATATTTCATAAATGAGTTTTCAATGAAAAGAATTAAACTCAAAAAACTATCTGGGAAATATCCCTTAAAATTTCTCAATTTTAAACCAGTAAATCCTTTATCTCAGAATCAAGTGAATTAACCCTTTCTTTCAGAATTCCTGGCTTCACGGTCTTCATAGAGGAAAATTTCTTCAATATGGGCGTCAAAAAGTCTGGCAAGCTTGAATGCAAGTTCAAGCGAGGGATCATATTTACCTTTTTCAATTGCATTTATGGTTTGCCTCGTAACTCCTACTTTTTCAGACAGGTTTTCCTGAGTAAGATCGTGTATTGCCCTGTAAACTTTTATATTATTTTTCATTGAAAACTCCATATTTTCACAAGCGAACATAAACGGATATCTGACGAGATATTCCAGTAATCTGGAAACCTGCAAACTCTAACCGTTAATTTATCCTCCTGATTTCATATTAAAATACATATAAAAGATAGAGTAAAGTACAAGACTCGTGCAAGCCGCGTATGACATGAAAAAACCAAAATCTGTATATTTCGGATAAGTATCCTTCATTGCTATAAGGACTGCACCCCCGATGGCAAAACTAAGAATTATGAACTGGAATGTAATTCCTGAGGCTTTTTGACTTATCTGACGAATTCTCTCATCTTCTACAATATCTTCCAGTCTGCGTTTTGAGAGGTACATAACAGCTATGCCTCCAAAGAAGGAAGCTACGGCAAGTGCAGGATTTCCTATTAATATTGAAAAGCTAATTACAGCTGCCATAACCATTGTAGTAAGAAAGGTGATTATTTTGAACTGCCTATTTTTCATTTACAGAACCTCCATAAGGGTTTTCAATGAAAGTCGAATTCTCTCAGTATACTCATGTATATGTACACGTATAGATTGTCTATGTCTAATTNNTTACAATATGTAATATAAACTTTACATATTGTAAATATGTTATTACATTATATTAAGTTGTCGAGAGGTTGTTCAGAGTACACGGATAAAGGTTGATAGAAGGGCAACTAGAAAGCAAGATTTCAATCTCGAGTGGGTAGAAAGTATAGAGCCTCAAAAAAAGTTAAAAGCGTAAAAAAATTAGCTTTCTACAGATATACACAAAATACTACTCATTTAACATGAAAATGCTGCCATAAGCATGCATTTTCATATAGTTGTGCATGTTATTCAAGGAATATCATGTTTGTTTTTTCTTAATAGTGCATCAACTTAAAAGTGCATCCCGCCTTTAAGGATAATAGCGGACAAATTGGGAAACAAATTATATATCTTTGTACATCCGGACTATCAATTGAGGAGAAGGGAGTATGATTTATGGGAATAAGGAGACAAATAATTTATCCACTTATATTTGTTGCTTTTTTAGTAATAATTGCAGTAGCAATTGCCGGGGCAACATCCGTTCCTGAAGGTAAAGTGAAACCTGTGGGGCATTTCGGAGGGTTTACAGATGCCGTTGATGTCGTTGGCAATTACGCTTACATTGGACAAGGACAGGACCTTGTGATACTGGATATTGCCAATCCTTCTTCACCTGTCTCAGTGGGTAGGATTATGACAAAAAACTTAATATCTGGAGTAAAAATTTCCGGCAATTATGCCTATGTAGCTACTGGTGATAACGGTCTTGTGATTGTTGATGTTACCAATCCTTCTTCTCCAGTTCTTATCGGAAGCCACGATACGCCTGGATATGCTAGCAGTATAGCGATTTCAGGCAGTTACGTCTATGTAGCTGATGATTATAATGGTCTTGACATTATTGATATCAGTAATCCTTCTTCTCCAATTTTTAAAGGGAATTACAATACTTCTGGATATGCTCGCACTGTGGCAATTTCCGGCAATTACGCCTATTTAGCTGCTGGTGATGACGGTCTCTTAATTGTCGATATTAGCAATCCTTCTTCTCCAATCCTTAAAGGAAAATGCAATACCCATGGAATTGCTTGGAGTGCTGCAGTTTCAGGCAATTATACCTACGTTGCTGATGGGGATGATGGTATTGTGATTGTTGATACGAGCAATCCTTCTTCTCCAACATTTAAAGGAAAATACTATACCTCTGGAAGCATTTACAGCGTTGCAGTTTCCGGCAATTACGCCTATGCGGCCGATTTTACTAAGGGTCTTTTGGTTATTGATATAAGCAACTCCTTTTCTCCAGTTCTCAAAGGAAGTTACAATACTTTAGACGCTGACGGAATAGCAGTTTCAGGTAATTACGCCTACATAACCACATATCGTGGTCTTGAGATTATTGATATAAGGCGTCCCTCTTCTCCAGTCCTTAAAGGAAGCTACGATACGGTTGGATATGCTGACAATATAGAAGTTTCAGGCAATTATGTCTATGTAGCTAATAGTATTTTGGGTCTTGCGATTATTGATATAAGCAACCCTTTATCTCCGATTTTTAAAGGAAGTTCTGGTACTGACGATTATTCTACGGATGTTGCAGTTTCAGGCAATTATGCCTATGTAACCGAGTTTAGTGATCTTATGATTGTTGATATTAGTAATCCTTCCTTTCCAATTCGCAAAGGAAGTTACACTATTGAAGGATCTGCTGAAGATATTGCAGTTTCAGGCAATTACGCCTATTTGGCTGCTGGTGATAAAGGTCTTGAGATTATTGATATCAGCAATCCCTCTTCTCCAAAGCTCAAAGGAAGGTACAATACTGCCGGACGTGCTCGTAGTGTTGCAGTTTCCGGCAATTACGCCTATGTAGCTGATGGTGATAACGGTTTTGTGGTTGTTGATATTAGCAACCCTTCTTCTCCAACCCTTACAGAAAAGTATGAAACTGGATATGCTGACTGTGTTGCAGTTTCCGGCAATTACGCTTATTTAGTTGAAGACTCTGATGGTCTTGTGATTTTTGATATCAGTAATCCCTCTTCTCCAATTCGCAAAGGAAGCGAAAGCCGCCATATTGGCATTTGTAAGGCCATTTCAGTTTCAGGTAATTACGCCTATATCGCTAATTCTGGTCTTGTGATTGTTAATATTAGCAATTCCTCTTCTCCAATTGTAGAAGGAGGATTCAGTTCTTCCTGGGGAATTTTGGACGTTTCAATTTCCGGCAGTAATGTCTATGTAGCCGATTCCAATAATGGTATTTTGGTATTAAAAGCCAATTTAGAACAGTCAGTAACTTCTGTTATGAATTCCAGTTTAACGCAGCCTGAAAATAACACTCAGAGCCTTAAACAAGAAAATGAGAGTGCAGTAGCAAATGTTAAGCAGAAGCCTGAGCAGAAAAAAGAGACACGTGCTCCTTCAAAAGAAAGCAAAAAAACTCCAGGATTTGAACTAATTTGTGGGATTGTTAGTTTGCTAACTATATTCTACATAAAAGGAAGTAACAAAAGGTAGTTACACTGACTTTTTGAAAAATTTCCAAAAATAAAAGAAAAATTATTTTTTGGTAATATTCAAAATTACTAGAGAGTTATATTGTTTTCGGTCTAAATATTAAATATATAGTCCAATATATCCATTATAGCTGAGCAACACCTATAAAATAGAAAAGCATGCAAAAATTTATGGACTTAAGTCAGTTTATTGAAAGTGAATGGGTTTTAAAAGTCGGCCTTGAGGAAATAATTTATAGTAGTCTTGCACATTATCAACTATGCAAGATAATTTCTTAAGACAGGTTGAAATTATATTTTGTATTTGCCTGATCATACTTTTTCTAATTTCCTGTTGTAACACTTAACGGAAGAAGAGTTTAGATCTTTACTCTATTCAACGATACATACGATTTACAGGCTCGATACTTATAATTACCAGGGTCTGGTTCTCATAATTAACTCTATAAAGCAACTTTAAATGCCTGGACCGCAGTCTGAATAGCTTTTCCTTACTCTCAATTATTCTTTTTGCTCGCGGTGGGACTGGATCGAGGACAAGTTCATTAAGAGTTTCTTTGATCCTGGAGTAAGTCGTTTCATCAGTAGATTTCAAAAAGGCTTGTGCAGGGACATCAAGAAGGACTTCAAACATTTTAGAGCCTCAAATATCTTCAAATTTATTAAAAGATGTTAGTTTTTATCGTCTTCAAACTTCTTAGTACTTAGTTTTTCTCATATAGTGAGCAGGCTATCCATAACTATAATATGCTCCTTTAAGTCTCCAAGTTATTTTTTAGTTAAGTTCCTCTAAAAGTCTTCATCAATTCTTTTTTCCTTAATAGAAACCACTGTTCTACTTATTCATCTAGTTACTGTTAAAATTATGGCTATGATTTGCCTTGTAGTTACAGAAAGGAATTCTATAGGCGATCTCTCTAACAACAACTAACTGCAAAGAAGAGTGTATAAGCATAAGAGTTAATGTTTATATGCCTGACTAAAGACTTGAGGATTTTATGATCTATAGATAAAAATGATTAAAAAAGGATTAATTATTCCCCACTATCCTCGAAAAGTCTTCTAATCTCATCGATGTTTTCAGGTGGGCTGATCACAAGCAGAATATCATCTGAGAAAATTTCAGTTTCAGCTTCCGGCCCGGGAATGAGTTTATGACTTCGTGAGATTGCGAGCACAGATACTCCATAATTTTTCCGAATATTGAGTTCTCCAAGAGTCATTCCTGCTGATTTTGAAAATTTACCTACCCTGACACTTCGGATTTCTACGTTTGCAAAATCAAGAGCCAGATCGCAGATTTTTTTCCTGGGAATTTCAGGACTTCGAAGCATCTTATAATTGTCTGCACGTAATGTTGAGGTCAAGGAATTGATTTCACTGCTGGGAACTAAGTATCTGTGAAGTACCCTTGTGAAAAGCTCTATTGAGCTTTCAAACTCATCTGAGATAACCTCATCTGCCCCCAAATCATAAAATTTATCTAGCTCACTCAGGAAATGTGTTCTGGCAATAATATGGACCTGAGGGTTCAACCTTCTGGCAGCTTCAATTATTCTTTTGGCGCTTGGAGGGTCACCTGCGGTCACAACAACCGATTTCGCAGTCTGGATGCCTGCATGTTCCAAAACAGCGTTTTGAGCGGCATCACCATAAAAAATATGCTCTTCTCTTTGTTTTTCTATCCGTATGACTTCAGGATTCATGTCAATTACTATGTAGGGAATTGAGGCTTCCTTTGCAGCAGTCACGACATTCTTCCCGTTTATCCCAAATCCTACTATAATTACATGGTTTTCAGGTTTTTCTTCAGATTCGCTTTCTTTAAATTTACTGTACCAGCCTCGCTTTAATACTGGAGGGAGAGGTAACAACTCAGCAAAAGTCGTGGTTCGATACCCTATACTCATAAAAAGAGGGGTAAGCACCATAGAAAGCACTGCCACATCCAGAAATTCCTGGTACATAAGAGAGGAGATTAATCCACCTGCAAAACCTACTTTTGCAAGAATAAAGGAAAATTCCCCAACCTGTGAAAGGGAAAATCCAACTAGAATTATTGTATGTAAAGGAAAACCTATGAGAAAGGTGCTCAGACTATTTGTCAGAACCTTCAGGAGCAACACAACCAGGGTAGCAGCCAGGATCAGGAGAAGATGTTCTCTTAATATATCGAGATCAAGCAGCATCCCTATTGAGATGAAAAAAATACTCATGAACATGTCCCTGAATGGAATTAAATTCCCTAAAGCCTGAACAGAATACTCAGATTCCGAGATAATCAGGCCAGCAAGAAAAGCTCCTAGTGCCAGAGATAGCCCGACTATAGAAGTCAGCCAGGCGACAGAAAGCCCTATTGCTATAACACTCAGGAGAAAAAGTTCATTATTCCGTGTCTTTGCAACCTGATACATGATAAAAGGAACAATATATCTGGCGCTTAGAAAGGTGAACACGATGAGCCCTAAGCCCTGAAGGATAAGCTCTAAAAATGATTTTTCGGTCCCTGGGGTACCTGCGAGAACAGGAATTAAGAGTATAATTATCACTGCAGCGATATCCTGAAAAATCAGTATTCCTAAGGAAGTTCGTCCGTGAAGGCTATAAATTTCTCCTTTTTCCTGTAAGAGTTTAAGGACAATTGCAGTGCTGCTTAACGCTACTAAAAGCCCAAGGAAGATCGAAGATTCTCTGGAATTACCAAGCCATAGGAATATAAGGGCAGCGATAACTGAAGTTATAGAAAGCTGTAAACCGCCTCCAAAAATTACGGTTCTTCTAAGCTGCAAAAGGTCACGCAATGAAAATTCAATACCTATGGTAAAAAGTAGTAGTACGACTCCGATTTCAGCCAAAAGTTCGATGTTTTCTATTTCTCTAATCAGTCCAAAACCGAAAGGTCCTGCAAGAATACCTGCAAGTAGAAAACCAATTAGTGGAGCTATTTTAAATTTTGAGAAAGTAAAAACTACAGGAATAGAAAGTCCGAAGATGATCAGAAGGTCGGTTAAAAGATTCGCTGCCATCAATATAAATTAATTTTTAAATAATATAAATGTTATTATATAGTAAACTGTCTAAGTTAACTGGGACTTTACTTGGTGCTAAACGAAGTTAAAGATCGGGAAATCTGGATTTTCCAATAATTTTTGAAGTTATGATAAGTTTCAGATGGTAACATTTAGGAATGCAGAATTAACAATTCAGGATGAAAGCGTATTCAAATGAAATCATCTTCAAAATCCAGATACAGATTGCTGCAAGTATATAACGTACAAGCTGTTACAAAAATCGATAAGATGCAGGCTACTGCAAAAAGAGAATTAAAGGAAATAAGTCTTTGTGTGGATAAAATTCTAATAAAAAAGGAACGACGAGAGGGGGACTCGAACCCCCGGGATGCAGAGCATCACGGGATTAGCAATCCCGCGCCATACCGGGCTTGGCTATCTCGTCACAAAGGACTTCAAGAAGCGCGTCCCCTTAAACGCATTTTATGTATTTAATCTTTTCCAGGGGAAAGGGTTTTACAGAGAGTATTATTACAAGAAGTATAATAGTTACGCTATAAAACTAAATCATCTAATATATTCTAATTATTTTGTGTATCAAAGTGATGAGCACGCCTCAGGTCGTTGAATCTTGGAGATACCAGTAGACTGGGACCTCTTCTCCACCCCGCAGCCCCGCAAGCGATAGTTGCCCACAGTAAGTCTGCTCCCTTCCGGGCCTCGACCGGTTTCCGCAGTTAGGGTATGAAGACCTGCTCTCCAGCAAACCCGCATACCTGCACCATCCAAGCAGGACGGGGCTTCTCCGTTGAGATTCCAGGCTGGAGTCCCTTCGACGCATCTTCCCTTGGCTTCGTCCCCCGCGTATCGGCGATTTCGGGTTACAGGTAACGCCGGGCTACCCGGACTAGCTCATCAGCTATACAAAGTCACTTGTAATATATAAAGATATGCCAGTCATCTTCCTCCCGATATCTGTTTTTCATATTGGAATGTGAATATTCAATTGGTCTTGAAAGAAAAAAGCAAAGAGAGTGGGCACATTAGTGAGATCGTTTTTTTAAACGAATTAGAAAAATATTAAGATAAATTCAAAGAGGTTTAAAATATGTAGGGAGAAATAAATCCCCCTATTTATTTATACGTTATTTTTCAAAATAATGTGTAAATAAATCTGAAACAGCATATAGCACACCAAAGTACCGGTAAAATAGGGAGAGTTTGGGGAATTTCTATGAGATGTGGAGTTGCAATTGACCTTGGAACAAGTGGGTATAGAGCTCAAAAAATCGATCTTGATACAGAAGAGATCCGAAGAACAGTGATAACTTTGAGGAATCCTCTTCCCGGAGCGAATGTGATGGATCATATGGATTTTGCGATTCACTATGGCCAGGACCTCGCGCACGGACTTTCTATAAATGCAGTAAAAAACCTATTCCAGGCTCTCGATGTAAAAAGCGAGGAGCTTGAAAGGCTTTCAATCTGTGGAAACCCGATTCAACTATCCATCTTCCAGGGAATAAGCATTGAAGACCTCGCTTATGCAGGAGAACGGAAGAAAAAGAAGTATAATATACAGGAGCAGGATAGAAGCGCAAGAATCGTACATAGCAGTGAAATTCCCGGATTTGATGAATATGATTGTGAGATTGTAGTTCCTCCTGCAATAAAACATGAAGTTGGAGCAGACGCCCTTGCCCTGATAATCAAATCCGGAATGCTCGATAGTGATGAAATTTCAATTGCTACGGACTACGGAACAAATGCAGAGATGGCCCTCAAAGTGAAGGATATTATTTATACGGGATCTGCAGCTGCTGGTCCTGCCCTTGAAGGACAGCAAATAAGGCATGGAAACCTTGCTTCTCCTTACACCATATCAGACTTTGAATTTGAGAATGGGGGATTAAGGAACTATGTCCTGAGTGAAGAAATGACATCAGTTCCCGGAGATATAATAGATCCGTCAACAGGGAAAATCCTTCAGGAAGGTCAGATCAAAGCCAAAGGAATTACAGGTACCGGAGTTATAGCTCTGATAGAAAAAGGAATTGAACGTGACCTTATAGAGCTCCCAAAGATTAAAACTCCTGATGGGCTTATTCATATGCAAAACCGGATGGATTTCTCTGAGAAAGACCTGATTGAAGCCGGAAAAGCAATAGGTGCTATTCGTGCAGGACATATTACTCTCTGTTCGACTGCAGGTATTGAAATGGCAGACATTGATACGGCTTACATGGCAGGTGCTGCTGGTACCTATATGGATGCGGCAAAGGCCCAGAAAATCGGTTTGATTCCATACGCAACAGGAAAGATTTTCCAGCTTGGAAATACTTCACTTGCAGTCGCCCGTGAAATATTGCTTTCGGAAAAGAGATTATGGGAGCTTCAGGATATTGCAAGTCAGATAATAGGTACACATATAATGTTTGCAACTGCCCCTGAATTCCGGGACGTGTATGTTCTTGAGCTTGCATACTGGGAGGAAGGTATGCCTTTTAAAATGTTCAGGAAATATCTCAAAAAGAAAGGACTTCCAGAGCTAGGAGAACCTATACAGAATCCTATTATAGAAAAACGCGTGGAGAGAGATATTCCAGTTCTTGGAGAAGAAGGGCTTCATGTACTTGAAAGAGTCGGGACCTATATGACTATGATTGTTGATTGCCCCGAGTGCAAAAAGTGTATCAAAGTCTGTCCAACGGGCGCTATATCAATTGACGAGGAAAACAGGGTTATGATAAGCACTGACCTGTGTGAAGGCGCCCACTGCCAGAGATGTATCAGGGCCTGTCCTCCGGAAAAGTTTAACTGGGAAAATCTTGAGGTTTTCAAACAGAAGTTGCAGGAATAAAAAGTAGCTCAGGATCCTGGTCAGACGATTTCTAAATCCTCAGTGAAATCTGAAATCATAGGGCAATAAATAGCTTACATAGACTTTAAAAGAGATCATAAAGAATAATATGATTCAAACTAGGGAGAGAAAACAACTTCCTGCAACTCTCCAAATAAGTAAAAATTAAAAAAGGTTAGAGGGAGTAAGTTAGAGGGAATAAGCCTCACGAAGTTTTACGACAAGTAATTCAACCTGTTCCACTGCAGTTCCTATATATTTATCTGGATTTACGAGATTTTCGATATCTGTAGCAGTTAAATATCTTGCAATATCAGGAGTTTCCAGAAGTACAATTTTGAAGTGCTGTCCAGTATCGTGGGCTTTCATTGCTGAAGTCCTTACGAGTTCATGAGCTTCCTGCCTGCCTACTCCTCTTTTTGCAAGCTCAATCATTACAGCCTCTCCCATATTGAGGCCTCTTAGCAGTTCCAGATTCCTCCGAATGTTCTCAGGATAAAATCTCAGGTTTTCAATTACGTTTATCCCAAGCTTAAGAATATGATCCGTAAGCACGCAGGCTTCAGGGAAAATTATTCTCTCTGAGGAGGAGTTAGTCAAATCCCTTTCATCCCACAGGGTATTGTTAAGGAGTTCGGGTTCTACCATGGCCCTTACAATCCTTGCAAGCCCGCATATCTGCTCGGATTTTATAGGATTACGTTTATGGGGCATAGTAGATGAGCCTACCTGCTTCTTTCCAAAACTTTCCTCAATCTCGGCAATTTCACTGCGCTGGAGAGTCCTGATTTCTATACCGATCTTATCCAGAGTCGTAACCGTGTTTGCCATCCACATTACGAATTCGGCGTGCCTATCCCTCTGAATGATCTGGCTGGAAACATCTACAGCACCGATTCCAAGGTACTGCATTGTAAGTTTCTGGATAAGAATCCCGGCTTTTCCAAAAGCAGCCTGGGTACCAACTGCGCCTGTCATCTGCCCTACAGTTGCTCTTGGAGTGAGTTGATGGAGACGGTCCAGGTGCCTTGAAATTTCCGAGGCCCATATGGCAAAACGCAGTCCATATGTTGTCGGAACTCCTATCTGCCCGTGAGTTCTCCCGCAGCAGACCGTATGCTTGTGTGCTTCGGCCTTGTCAACAATAACTCCGAGAAGAGTTTTAAGTTTATCTTCCAGAATGTCGATTGCATCCTTAATCTGGAGAGCTGTTGCCGTATCTAGAATATCGTTTGAAGTGGCTCCGAAATGTACCCATTTTCCAGCGTTATCTCTGCACTGTTCAGAAATTGCAGTGACTACAGCCATCATATCATGATGGATCTCAGATTCAATTTCGTCAACTCTCTCAGATTTTACGGAAGAGATACTTTCAGATATAATCTCAGCCGAATCTGCGGGGATTAAACCCATATCCGCTTCTGCACGGGCAAGGGCTGCCTCGACCTGAAGGAGCTTGACAAGTCTGTTTTCCTGGCTCCACACATATTTCATTTCTGCTGTACCATACCGGTAGTCTATAGGATGAATCAACACATAAATCACCATTTATAAGACAGGGAATTTAATAAACTCTAAAGAGTTAAATTAGCCATAGAATAATTAGCCATGGAACTATACTTGAACCTGAAGGTTTTAGTTTTAAATAACAATTTTAGTTTTAAATAATAATTTAGCTTAAAATAATGATTTTATCGGTAAATGATTATCATCGTTATATAATTTCAATGTTAACTTTGACACAGTCCAATGTCACTAGTTAAGCCTCAACCTGGTTTAAGCACACAGGGCAGAGAATAAACAACGTAAGCAATAAATAAGCTTTGAGTTGACAGGATTTGAAAAGCGAGGATTATTCTAAGAATTAAAGAAGAGAAGTTTGCAAACTCAATAAAAGACGGACTTTTTTAATGAAAAACGTTATATCTCTTAACATCCATTAAGCGGGCTATATACCTTATCAATATTGAAAAATAATAGCAGGTGACAAAAATGGCTCGTTTTCCAGAAGCAGAAGAAAGATTGTTAAACAAGAAAATTTGCATGCGATGTAATGCCAGAAACGCAATAAGAGCAACCCGCTGCAGAAAATGCGGTTACAGTGCTCTTCGGGTAAAATCCAAGGAATCCAAGGGAGCATGATCTTTTTTGCAGGTGGAAGCACACCTTCAGAAAATCATTGATCAGGAAGGAAAAGTTCATCTTACCCTTATCGATCCCGCTTCCCAAACGCCTGAACGAGCCGCTGAAATTGCCCTTGCAGCAGTTGAGGGAGGCACTGATGCCATCATGATAGGGGGCTCAACCGGAGCGTCGGGAACCCTGCTTGATGAGACCGTCATAAAAATAAAAGAAAAGGTAAATGTCCCAACCATTCTTTTTCCTGGAAGTTCAGCCGGGCTTAGCAGATATGCAGATGCCGTATTTTTCATGAGCCTTCTGAACTCAAGGGATATAGGGTATGTGATCACAAACCAGGTGCTGGGGGCCCCGCTTGTATATAAAAGCCAGATAGAACCTATCTCCATGGCATACCTTATAGTCGAGCCTGGAGGGACTGTAGGTTGGGTAGGAGACGCTAAACTGATCCCCAGAACTAAACCTGAAATTGCTGCAGTGTATGCCCTTGCAGGCAAATACCTGGGTATGCATTATACTTACCTTGAAGCCGGGTCAGGAGCTGACAAACCTATCAACCCTGAGATGATAGGAGCTGTCAAGCAAGTTCTAGGGGAAAACAAACTCATTGTTGGCGGTGGGATTAGAGATGCTGAGGCTGCAAAGCTCTGTGCATCGGCAGGTGCGGATATGATAGTTACCGGCACCGTTCTTGAAGAAGTAAGGAACGTTACTGCAAAAGTAGCTGAGATTGTATCAGCTATAAAAAGATGAATCCTAAACAAAGATTTGGGACGTGCTACCTGCTTTTAAGTGTGAAAGAACTTATTTAAGACTTATT
>DAQQ01000032.1:19704-21964 GCA_002508465.1 Methanosarcina sp. UBA7
TTCTTACTTAATTCTTACTTAATTCTTATTTAATTCTTATTTAACTCTTCTACGATTTCCCTAAATTATTCCTTTTTTCAGAGTACTTTTTTCGGAGTGCAGGCGTTCTATAACATTTAAAAGAAATGAAGTTTGCGTATTTGCTTAATCAGGTTTTTTTAGGTCAAAGCTAATGAAATTAAGCAATGGGTAATTTTTTCAAACTCCTAAACTCTTCTTTTGGCTCTATATTGATTTATAACACCCCGTATGATTTTTTGAGTATATAATTTAATTTTTGATACAGTCCAGGTTATATTACAGCAGCCGATTGTAATAAATAGTTATAAGGTAATATCTGACTCCTATTTTAGTATAAATTATACTGGCGCAAAGTATCCGAATATTGCAGCGAAAAAATAATAAATTGTCACTCATAATTGGCAGAATTGCAGAATAGATTTCGGGTCAGGCATTAACTTACGATTAACACTAAAAGGTATGATTATGCTCAGAGTTTCCAACCTGGTTAAAGATTATGAAGTGCGTTCCGAAAATATAAGAGTGCTGAACCATATCGACTTTACGGTGGAGAATGGAGAAATTCTCGGGATAACAGGTCGAAGTGGAAGCGGGAAATCGACGTTGTTGCGCATCATTAGGGGAATTGAGCCCTTTCAGGAGGGAACTGTGGAAGTAGATGGAGAAATTATAACGCCTGCTTCAGGGATTGAAGGAGAAAAATTTCTGAAAAGCGTTAGCGCAATACACCTACAGCGAAACTTCGGGCTCTGGAATGGACCAACGATTGAAAACATTATAAGAAAGCTAAACTACCTTCGAGTAGGGCATGAAGCTCTTCCGCAGAATGAACATCTTCCGCATAGTGTAGATAACGATTACGATGAGCTATTTAATGAAGCAATGGAGTATCTAAAACTCGTGGGCCTGGAGGATAAGGCGCTTCATTCTACTAATCTTCTGAGCGGGGGAGAAAAACAGAGAGTTGTAATGGCAAGGCAGCTTGCCGCAAAGCCAAGGGTTCTTCTCCTCGATGAACCTGTTACGATGACCGGGCCGGATACAAAACAGGAAGTTCTTGATGTAATAAAGAGCCTGAAAAATAAGTTGAATATCCCAATTATAGTAGTTTCTCACCTTCCGGAGATTCACGCTTATCTTGCAGATAGGTTGATCTTTCTTGAGAATGGGAAAATTGCAGCTGATGGAGAACCTTCCCTGGTACTTAAAAATTTCCTCAGGGATATGAAGCCAAGGGAAGAGCTTGCGGAACCTGAAAAAAATGAGGTCTGCATAAAAATTAAGGACATCTCAAAACGCTATTCTATCATCAGGATGGGAGAAGTTCTGAATATCAAAGATTTTTCCCTCGATATTCATAGAGGAGAAATTCTGGCTTTTATCGGACCCTCTGGAGCTGGAAAAACAACTCTTATGAAACTCATAGAGGGGCTTGTGAGACCAAAGAGCGGAACCGTTGAGTATTTCTGCAACGGAGACTGGGTGGATGTCACCGAATATAGCAAAAAACGCATGGAACTCCGGAGAATTATGAGTATTATGAATCAGGAATTCTCTATGTCTGTGAACTCCACGGTAAGGGAACAGATTCGATTTAGGCTAAGCACTAAAAAGCAAGGTGCAATTGAATACGCAAGGAATAAAGCTAGAGAAATGGGGATGTCGGATGAGACCCTTGATACTATATATCGTCTTCCTGACATGCCAGAAGAAGATAAAGAAACCGCACTGCGGGAATTAAGCCTTAAAGACACAATATATTCCGAACTCTTTCCGATGATTCCAGTAACTGATGTCGATGCCTATGCAAGACCAGTATTTGAAGCCCTTGACCTGCCAATGGAAATTCTTGACAAAACTCCTTCCCAGATCAGCGGAGGTGAGCATGTCAGGGCTTTCATTGCTTTGAGCCTTGCAACTTCTCCCGAGTATCTTATGCTTGATGAGCCTTTCGGAGACCTTGACCCTGTAACTCTCAGGGATGTCACAAACTCTTTAAAAAGAATCAACGAACGCTTTGGCACGACTATTGTGCTTGTGAGTCACCACATGGATTTTGTTCGAGAGGTTGCTCACAGGACTATATTGATTGATAAAGGGGCTCTTGCAATGGATGGAAAGCCAGCAGAAGTCTGTCAGGAACTGATCAACAGGAGCAATGCCCCTTACATGGAACACAGCCTGGATGACCTTGTGGAAGGAGGTTTAGGAACTAATTAATAAACCGTGTAATGTTTTT
>DAQQ01000032.1:22082-34512 GCA_002508465.1 Methanosarcina sp. UBA7
TTTGTAGTTTCTTTATGTTTTACATCTTTGTTCAGTCAACCTTGTTCTCCTCACACAGACGGTCCCATTCTTCATTCCCAAATTTTATGTACAGACTTGCAGGCACAATTGATTTTTCGAGTTCTCTAGTGGTTTTTTCTGAGAGTATCTGATTCTCTACAAGTTCTCTTCCTGCGCATCTGAGGGTCTTTTTATACTTTCCCAAGAGAGGTTTTAGCATGATATTGTTTTTACCTCTGAAGATTTCTCCTTCTCCTCTGTAAATCTCAGCAACGAGTTCAGTGTGAAAAGTTCTTGCAAGCCGTTTGAAAAAAAGACTTTCAACCTCAAAGTTTGTCTGACCGGGCAGCCCGGCATTTGATATCACGGCGATTTTTGGAAGCTTTTCATAGCGTTTTGCGTGCCTGTACTCTCCCATTTCGTCTTCTTCAAAATGAGGCAAAAGTACAGGAACAAGTCTATCTATAAAGTTTTTCATAACAGCCGAAATATTATCGAAATATACGGGACATGCGAACACCGCAATATCTGAAGCCACAAATTTGGGAAGCAGATCATCCATATCGTCTCTGATTGTGCAGCTTCCAGGAGTCTTAAGCCAGCACTCGAATTTTCCCTTGCAATATCCAATTTTTTTCTCGATCAAGAAAATATTTTCGGTTTCTGCTCCGGCTTCTTCTGCTCCTTTCAGGAATTCATCTACCATAATTAGAGTGTTTCCTTCTCTGCCCTTATGGCTTCCGCTGAATACTGTTATTTTCATGTGTAATCCCCCATTCCCATTGAATAATGAACCTGTGAGTTGAAGAGAATATCCCCAACGGCTTTTCTAATAAATGGTTAATTATAAGTTATGCGTTTTTACTTATCTGCTTCCAGTCACATCTACAACGAGAGTTATTTTCCTTTTGCTTAGTGTTTTCGGCCTTTTTTTCGTTACCGTCTTCAGCAAATTTTTTTCCGATGGACCAGGCCTTGCCCAGATGCTCACCTATTACCCAGTAATTATTATCATACATGGAAAAAACTATAGGTTTGATCTTATCGATATCAGGAAGTTCATTGCAGAGATGCCTTTCTTCTGCATAACTTTCAACAATCTCCCCTATGAAAACCTCACTTTGACCTCCTAGATCCAGGATCTCTACAAGCCTGCATTCAAGATTCACAGGACATTCCCGAATCATTGGGGCTCTTTCAAGTTTTCCATAAAAGGTTTCGAAAATTTCTGATTTATCTATCTTTTTTCCGGAGACTATGCCGCAGTAGTCCGTAACTTCTGCCATATCCCGGGGGGAATGTTTACACTGAAACACTGGTTTTCCCTTATTCCTTCATTTGTATAATGCATTTTTCCAAGAGTCACCGCGATCATTGGAGGGCTTGCCTGTACGACTCCGCAAAAAGCTACTGTAAGGTCATTCGGCTTTCCGTTTACACGAGCCCCGACGTGGGTAGTGGGCATAGGGTAAAGAAAATTTCTGGCTCCAATGGCCTTTTTCTCTCCTGTCTCCATATTTAGTCCTCCTTAAAGCTACGCAGATATATCTTAGTACCGGCTTAAATAGTAATATCGAATTCTGCCGGAAAAATTATATTGACAATACTATTTTCAGTTATTCTCAAGATATATAATTAGTATTCCGACCTTTTACAATATATAAATTAGGACATAATTATTTAGAGAAAAAATTCTCTATATAAGTTTGAATGCGAGAATTATGGTAGAGAAGTCTTCATCCTTAATGCCGCAACTTTATATGAAACTTCACGTAAACCAAATTTCAATCTTCAAATACAGTACGAAATATATAGAACATGTTTGCTAACAGTTAAAGTTAAAATGTATTTCGTAAGGTTCAGTTTTTAAATTCTACATGGTTTCGCTTATATGATTTTATTTTGTAAAGTTTCGTTTTATATGGTTTCGTTTTATATGATTCCTTTTTGTAAGTTTTCCAAAACTTCAGTAAATATTAATTCTCAAATACATGATAAATTACTTTTAAAAAAATAGTATAAACGCGGATATTTCTTATATATGCTAGCAATATACATATAAAAAATGAAGAGTATGTATAAGTGTTATAAACTTAGAAAGATAGTTGTATTGCTTTGAGCTCTTCAAATGATTTAAAGCACTTAAATTGCCTGACACTGCTGAACATTAAAAGCCTGACATTGTTAAACATTAAAATTTGCCTCTTTATACTCTATCTCATACCCTGTTCAAGCCCAGTTACATAACATTGAAACGCAATCTGATATGGAGGGGAAACACTTTGAGGAAAAATATTGTTGAAGACTCCGTTTTTTCTTTAAAAGCTCCGCAGAGTCACCAGATCTCTGCCGTATATGAGGACGCCGAAGGATTGATAGAACTATTTGTTACCTATTTTAAGGAAGGACTTGAAGAGGGAGAATATTGCTTATGGTTTTCCCCGGATAAACTGGCCACTGAAAGGGCAAAAACTGAATTTGTAAAGGTAGGAGTGGATATCGAGCATTATCTCACTTCATCTCAGTTAGAATTCCTTCCTGTTAATCCGCTTCCGGAAGATCTTACTCTTCTTGTTTCAGTAGTAAAAGAACTAGCAGAAGAAGGATTTAGAAGAACCCTTTCTGGAGGATTTTCAGGGTTTAGAACAAATTTTGAGATTAAAAATACTGGTAATTCTCTTCAGCTTTGTCTTGAGACGTGTGGAAAGGTCATTGAAACAATGGCTTTGGAAAAAAATAAAAACATAACGCTTCTCTATACCATTCCTCTTGAAGAACTTTCAGGTAGAGTCCTGCTCGAGTTAATGGAGGAAAGCAACGTTTTTGCCAAAAGAAAAGGAAAATTGGAGAGTTTGAGAAGTCCGGAAGAAAAAGTAGAACTGACTACTAATTTTCTCAAAGCGGAAAAAGATATAGAAGCCTCAAACTGGACTAAAAATGGGCTGATAGTTAACATGAACCACGAGCTTCGGACTCCCCTTAACTCGGTAATAGGTTTCTCCGATCTGCTGCTGGAAGGAGCTTTCGGGTCTCTGAACACGAGACAGTCAAAGTATGTAAGTAATATTCTTATAAGTGGGAAAAACCTTCTGGAAATTATTAATGATCTACTTGATATATCAAGGCTCGAAGCCGGGGAAAAAAGCCTTAACTATGAAGACGTAGATGTTGCCAGCCTTCTAGGAGAGGTAAAAATGAGTCTTCTCTCATTTGCCTCAAGTAAGAAGGTTATTGTAGAAATAAAAGTCGATGTTTCTGAGAATATCCGGGCTGACAGGACAAAGCTGAGACAGATCCTGTACAGTCTAATAAGTAATGCTATAAAACACACTCCTGAAAATAAAAAGGTTACTGTAAGTGCCCTCAAAAAAGAAGGGATGCTCGAGATTAAAGTTTCGGATATTGGGATAGGCTTGTCAAAAGAAGATCATGAAAGGATGCTTATGCCTTTTATTCAGGCAGATCTTTCCACAACCAGAGAATACGGTGGAACTGGACATGGACTTCATATCGCTAAAAACTTCGTAGATCTTCACGGAGGAAAAATCTGGGTGGAATCAAAGGGAGAAAAAGGCAGTACGTTTATCTTTACTTTTCCGATAAATAGTAAAGAAATAACTTGAAAGGATATTGGTTAAAGCCAAGACCAATAATCGTTTTTACGCTTTCTCAGGGTAGAATTGAAAAAGCCGAATGCAGCCTGAAACTGCTCTGCATGTTTCAGGAGATCTGCTGAGTGGCACTATCTTCAAAAATTTTCCCAAAACATTTGAAACTCAATTTTCCAGAAGTTTTTGTTCTCCTGGATTTTCATTTTCTGCTCTGTTTCTTCTTTCTGTAAACTAACATACCAGCAATAGCGATGACAACAAGTAGTAAACCTGGGACAATCATGCTTGAACTTTCTCCCTGAATTTCCTCAATGGACTGAATATACATGTTGCTTACTATGTTCTCGTGCTTGTTTATTCCGTTGCTGTAACTTGCCGAAAGTGTTAGATTTATAGGCTCGGAGAAATTTATTCCGTCATCTGATAAATTATCTGTTACTGTATTAAATTCAATCGTAAAAAGCTCGTCCGGGTTCATTGGTCCTATGAAATACTCAACAGGATAAAATGTGACGCCTTTAGCTTTAGGTTTTATACTTACCGAGCTAAGCTCGTTCGGATGTGTATTGGCTACATCGAATTCAATTGTAGATTCACCATTTGTCAGTTTAAGTTCTTTTGAAGGAATTACTCTTATGTTTGAAGAATCGACCTTTAGAGGAATATTCTTTCTGCTATTGTAATCGAAGGAATTCCCCTCTATTGCAAGTTCAAGGTTATGAGTTCCTTCTGGAGCGTCTTCTGCAACTTTAACATTGAAAGTCAACTTGATGCTATCTCCGGGTCCCAGAAGACCCATATCTCCATAAGGAGCATCAAGAACGACTATCCCTTCAGATAAAGGTCTTAAAACTGCAGCCTGAATTCTGGCATTGGTATCAAAGTCACTCCCACCAATAGTGACAGTAGGACTACTTGCAGTGTTCGTAAGAGTCACAGTGATAGTACCTCTGTCTCCAGGCATGAAAACCTCGGGGTCCGAAGTAACTTCCTTAAGTTCAACTGTGCCCTTGCTGTCAAATGTTTCAGTGCCTATTCTTATGTCAAAGCTTTTCTCACTCCAGGGACTATCTTTGCCTGTTTTTGTTCTGATGTCAATGGAACGTACTCCTTTCTGCGCATTTTTGTCTACAAAAAGGTAAAATTCCTTTGTAGCTGTTCTGCCAGGATTGAGGGCTCCTACATTTTTCACGGCATTTGCTTCGGAATCAAGAGAGAAAGGATATTGAGGTACAACTTCGATGTCAATATTGTCGGCTTTATCTCCCCCAATGTTTTCTACCTGGACAGTCAGATTCAGATATTCTCCTATTTTCGCAGGATAGGGATTTGTTTCAACTATTGTGACTTTCAGATTTGCCCCTCCAACAGCTGCAGAGGCAGGAACTGAAAAGAGCAAGGAAATCAAAAGCAAAGATAATACTAGAGGAACAAATGAATTTTTGATAATTGTCATTCTAATTCCACACCCAGATTAGCTTGAGTTTTAAAGTAAACACCAGGGATTATTCCGCATTCTGAATAATTCCATCCTTTACGAGCACTATCCTGTCTGCGTATCCTGCAATTTCCGGATCGTGAGTAATCATTACAATGGTTCTTCCGTCTCCGTTAAGTTTTCTAAATATATTTAGAATTTCACAGCCTGTCTTCGAGTCAAGATTTCCAGTGGGCTCATCTGCAAGGAGGATCGCAGGGTCATTGATAAGAGCTCTGGCAATAGCAACTCTCTGGGATTGACCACCTGAAAGCTCACCTGGCTTATGATACATTCGATCCTCGAGACCTACAAGTTTAAGTAACTCCTTTGCTCTTTCATGAGTATTGACTCCACTCCTTGTGTTAGCATAGGTTGGAAGCTCAACATTTTCAAGAGCTGTGAGTCTGGGGATCAGGTTGAATGTCTGAAAAACAAAACCGATTTCTAACCCTCTGAGCCTGGCAACTTCCTTATCAGATAGTTTATTGATATCCAGACCTTTGATTATGATTGTTCCTTTCGTAGGCCTATCAAGAAAACCTACAAGATTCATAAGTGTGCTCTTTCCTGAACCAGAGGGTCCCATTATGGCAAGGAACTCTCCCTCTCTCACTTCAAGGTTTATATCATGAAGAATTGGAACCTCCAGATCTCCAAGAGTATAGCTCTTTTTGACATCAATAATTTCAATAACGGGAGTTGTTGTTCTATATTCGTCACTCTGCAGACATTTCGAACGGCCCAGTTTACATTTAAATGATTCTTCGTTTGAATTAACGAGACCTTCTCTAGAGGGCAGTTCTACTTCAAGTGTAGGATTATCTATTTCTGTCTCCAAGATTAAATCTCCGGGAGCAGAAACGTCTTTAATCGAAGTCTTCATTTTCATATCCACTCCTTTGTTTTTAAATTAACAAATATGTTTATTAAAATCCTTAATTCTATCTAATATAGTCTAATATGATTTCTATGCTTTAAACATTAACCTTAAAGTGATTTCTCGGTGAGCTAAATTCGTTAAGTGGGTTCATGGAAATACTCTTTAATAAGTTATTTTGAAGTTATTTTTAGCCAATTAATACCTGGTTGAGCTGATTAAGAAGAATGGATTGAAGTAGAAAAGGGCTATTCTCCAAACAGAGTAAGCCCTATTCACCGGATAGATTTTATTCATATCTTAAAGCATCCACAGGATTCATGCGTGCAGCTTTTCTTGCAGGATATAAACCAGCAGTTACTCCAACAAGAACCGAAATTGCAATCCCTATTTCGATCAATGTTAAGGGAAATACAGGAGGAAGTTTAAGGGTAATTTCAAGAGCATAAGCTCCCAGAGCACCGATCATAGTACCTACAATTCCTCCAAAGGAACTGACCATTATAGATTCTAGCAAGAAAAGAGATAAAATATTGGAATTGCTGTAGCCTACAGATTTCATTATCCCTATTTCTCTAGTTCTTTCAGTTACGGTCACAAGCATAATATTCATAATTCCTATGGAGCCCACAAAGAGAGATATTAAGGCAAGAACAAGCAGGAAAGAACTCAAAGCATCCCCTATTTTTCCAGTCTGCTCAAGAACTTCCTCCTGATTAAAGACGTAATAGGGTTTTAAATCCTCTTCATCAATATCTCTTTCCGGCACTCCAAAGTTCCTGGCTAATCTGCTATCGACTTCATCTGAAATGTCACGAACTTTTGCAGGACTTTCCGCCATTGCAAGGAAAGCTCCATAGTCTTTTTCCCCGATCATCTCATTCATAGTAGAAACGGGAATGAAGACTGTCAAGTCATAGTCACTGTCCTCACTCACAACAGTTGGCTTGGAATTTTTCAATATTCCTTTTACCTTAAAACTCTTCTTTACAACCGTACCGTTCTCTTGTCGAAAAGCGATCTCTACAGTGCTCCTGTGGGAAATATTCTTACTGAACTTTTCATTTGCAATATCGTATCCAAGAACAGCCGCAGCGCTATCTTTATCTGTCAGGAAAGTGCCCTCTTCCATTTGCAGTCCCTGGATTTCTTGAAAATCTTTGTTAACTCCTGCAATATTCACATTTTTAGTTTCAGAAAGATACGTGAGATCCCCACTCATCGATTTTCTTGGAGATACGCCGGAAATTCCCGGTGTATTTTTCATTATATTGTACTCGTTATCAAAGAAGAGATTTGGCTGCTCACTAGCTGCGATAATAAAGTTAGAGCCTACAGAAGATATCTCGTTAGTAAAAAACTGGTTAAAACTGGCACCAAGAGATGCGTTAACAACTACTGCAGCTATGCCAATTACTATCCCCAATGTTGTAAGTCCAGACCTTAGCTTAGCATTTCCTATACTCCCAGATGCTATACGAGCTGCCTGTGCAAATTTTATCATATTTTCCCCCACAAATATGATGTCAGCTATCCCTTCTTTAATTATTGTTTTCTTCTTCGGTAGAACATGAAAGCGGCAGGAATAGAGATTATAATAAGTCCACCGGTCAATATGGTTGTTGAATTAGACTCTGCAATTTCTGAAGTATTTGCAAATCTCAGGTCTCCTACAGTATTTGCATGTCGATTGATTCCATTATTATAGTTTGCAGTGAGACTCATGTTTATCTCTCCTTCCTTACTGGCACTCCATGAATCATTTGTGACAGCATTAAATTCAATCGTAAAAAGTTCGTCTGGATTCATTGGCCCTATGAAGTATTCTGCAGGGTAAAATGTGATGCCTTCAGCTTCAGGTTTTATACTTACCGAACTGAACTCGTTCGGATGAGTGTTCGCTACATCGAACTCGATTGTAGATTCACCATTTGTCAGTTTAAGTTCTTTTGAAGGAATTACTCTTATGTTTGAAGAATCGACCTTTAGAGGAATATTCTTTCTGCTATTGTAATCGAAGG
Source organism: Methanosarcina sp. UBA7 (assembly GCA_002508465.1). Lineage (GTDB taxonomy): Archaea > Halobacteriota > Methanosarcinia > Methanosarcinales > Methanosarcinaceae > Methanosarcina. The sequence continues at coordinate 30,072 of DAQQ01000032.1, forward strand.
AGTTCCCCTCGATTGCAAGTTCAAAGTTGTGAGTTCCTTCTGGAGCGTCTTCTGCAACTTTAACATTGAAAGTCAACTTGATGCTATCTCCGGGTCCCAGAAGACCCATATCTCCGTAAGGAGCATCAAGAACAATTATCCCTTCAGATAAAGGTCTTAAAACTGCTGCCTGAATTCTGGCATTGGTATCAAAGTCACTCTCACCAATAGTGACAGTAGGATTACTTGCGGTGTTCTTAAGAGTTACAGTGACAGTACCCCTGTCTCCGGGCATGAAAACCTCGGGGTCCGAAACAAATTCTTTAAGTTCAACTGTACCCTTGCTGTTAAATGTTTCAGTACCGATTCTTATGTCAAAGCTTTTCTCACTCCAGGGACTATTTTTACCTGTTTTTGTTCTGATGTCAATGGAACGTACTCCTTTCTGCGCATTTTTGTCTACAAAAAGGTAAAATTCCTTTGTAGCAGTTCTGCCAGGATTGAGAACTCCTATATTTTTTATGGCATTTGCCTCGGAATCAAGAGAGAAAGGATATTGAGGCACAATTTCGATATCAACATTGTCAGCTTTACTTCCTCCGATATTTTCTACCTGAACGGTCAAAGTTAAATATTCTCCTATTTTCGCAGGATAGGGATTTGTTTCAACTATTGTGACTTTCAGGTTTTCTCCCCCAACAGCTGCAGAGGCAGGAGCTGCAAAGAGCAAGGAAATCAAAAACAAGGAAATCAAAAGCGAGGAAAAAAGAGTTGCTACAATAATCTTCTTAACCATTTCCATATACTTGCACCTTCAGTTGCATTTAGTTATTCCATCTTTTACCAGGACAACCCTGTTAATATATTTTGTAACTTCAGGGTAGTGTGTAATGATTACTAATGTTCTCTCGTCGTTATTCAAATCCATACACATACGAAGGATTTCGGCTCTTGTTCCGGCGTTAAGGTTTCCAGTCGGCTCATCCACAAGAAGGATTACAGGATCATTAATAAGTACACATGCAATTGAAATCCTCTTGGACTTACCTCTTGAAAGTTCTCCTAGTCTATGATGAATACGGTTATGAGATCCCGCTACTTCAAGAGGTTCTCTTGCATAACCATCTTGATCAATATTGATTTTCAAATTTGCAAAGGTTGGGAGCAAAACATTCTCAAGGTCAGTCAGGTGTGGAGCAAGATTAAAAATCTGCGACCCAAAACTAATTTCAAGCTTAGTAAAGTGGGCAAGCTCTTGATCTGACAATCTATTGAGGTCACGATCCTTTACAAGAACTTGTTCTTCAGTAAGCCTGTCAAGGCAATCTATAAGGTTCACAAGAACACTTTTCCCTGAGCCTGATGGGCCCATTATATCCACAAGTTCTACTCTCTCAATTTTGATATCAACGTCTGAGAGCACGGGAATTTCCAGACTTTCGTTGGAAATCTCGACAATAGGGAATCCATCTTCAGGTAAACTATTTTTGATAATATTTACATCCCCCTTTCCCAAAGTTACTGAAATGTGATGAAAAATTACATCGAATAATCTCAACGTTTTTACTTATTATGTAAAGAAGTCCATTTTAACTTATGCTTTCTTAATTTTCGACTAAAGAGCCAATTTGAAGGCAATAAATTACCGACTTCTAGCTCTGAAAGCGGAAGTCAAAAACTAAATTTTCATAATTGATGGTCTACATACTGTTCCAGACTTCTCGATGAATTTATTACGTACAAAACGCTTTTCTTTGTCAAAAATTACTGTAAACGGAATCAAATGAAATAGAGACCGTGAAAATAGAAAGCTGCAGTTATTTCATGATAGAAGTGACCTTTACTAAAAAATTTATGATCTCATCTAAGCATCTGTTCTAATAAACTTATACTCCTTTTATATTACATATTTTTCTTAAAAGATGATGATAGAACTAAGAAGGCTATACCATACATTTTAAAGGATTTCTTCTTTAGACCTGGGAAACAATATAATATTTAGATCTAAGTCGAAATAAATCTTAAACTTTCAAACATATTATGAGTCAAAAAAACATATATATGTATATTAAATCCTTACTCTAAACATTTAAGGAGTATTATTCATAAGGAGATGATTTTCTATTGAGCTTATATAATTTAGTATATATAGCTATATACAGTCACTGTTAGCTAAAATTTCTAACGGTATATCCTGAAATAAGGGGAAATTTACCACATGAATCTTATTAAGTGGCTGACAGTAGCCGTACGATTTGGAGGCTTGGTAGACGAAAATTATGTCAAAACTGAACAGAGGTTGCAAATAAAATTGTTATCTACAGTATGCAGGTATCGATTTAGAAAATACTAAATATAGAGGGAATAAGCATGGCATTACCACAAATTATCTTTGGATTCGACCTTGGCCAATTATTTCAATTTGCAAACGAAATTGGCTTCTTTTTCCAGTTCTGTTAAATGAATTTCTAAAACAGAAGTGGAAAAGGTCTCTGCAGAGAATGGCAAATGTATTGTGTGTTCAGATTGCAGAAGATGGGTATAACAGATGATAACAGATGATAACAGATGATATATATAAAAATAAGGGAGTGATATTATGATATATGCTATTTTCTATTCAAATGTCAGCTATGCATATGTGGCTGAAGTATTCAAATTCTTTTACCAAGACTAATGTTAATCAGGCTGTAAATTAAACAGTTTCTGCAATCGGAGAATGACCATATGGTCTATTATTTCTTGATTGCAGAAAGCCGGAGGTATAACGGAAGGCGAACAAACTCAGTAGATATTGGAGAGACAGATAGTATGATATACAGTATTTACTATTCACAGATCACAAAAGCCTATGCAGCTGAAGTCTTCAAATTTTTCTACAGTGATTGAGTAAAAGCGTTGATTAAGAAATAAAAATAACATAAAGTTGCCTGTTTTTCAGGCAACTTCGTCTTCGCAAAAGAAACATAATACTGCCACTTTTTTACTTCTTTTTTATTTTCTTAATATTCAAGTTTTTGAAAGCTTCTACAGTTTCAAATATAAGCTTTGAAAATATGAGATAAGAAATGGTACAAAACTTTAAGTTGTTTTTATAAAGTTCAAAATCAGGAGAGCTTAATATTTTTTGAACACTATTGCTTCTATCAGACGGCATTTATCTCTGATAAATTTAAACAGAAACCAAAAAAACGATATGCTTCGTAATTCTGTGTAAATGTTACAGCAAAAAATTCTGTACCCAAAAACTAAGAGACTATTATTTGTAAGGAGTTTTCGTTCTTTACATTATATATAAATTTAGTGTCTACTCTGGTATTGATGCTCCTTAGCAGTTTATTATTGGAAAAAATATTTTTTAGTGATAAAAACAGAAAAATTATAGATAAAGATAACTATAAATAATCCAAATTTCCAACACATAACTCTTCAAATTCACGAATCTTTTAGCTGGAAATCTTCAAGATTGTTTATACTTACCTATAGTTCCAAAAGTAAATTCCTGGGAGTATAGTTTGGGAGTATGATATAAAATGGACGTCTAAGGGGGTTTGGCGAAGATACATACTATCCGAAGTAATCCGTAAACCGGGTTAAACTGGAGGAAGCGGGTTAAACTGGAAGAAGCAGGTTAAACTGGAAGATAAGTTAATTTTAACTGAAGGAAAACGAATTTAAAAAGACAGCTTTGAAAGTAGATACGTGGAGGTACTTACAATGTCAATGCTTTATTTAAGTTATACAAAAATCACCTTATTTCTAGAGATAGTAAGGTTTAAGCTGATGTACATCGATGGTTCTAGCTTTGGCGGTTTCGGAAGATTTTCCAGGTGAAATAGATCTTCAGTGTTTACTAGTCAGTTACCATTCTCTATGATATATCAATACAGGTTTAGACTACATGCTCATGCATGAATGTGACCTGTATCATTTTTTCTTAGCAAAAGTGACTGAATTCAGGTTTTTTCTAGAGAAACTACTAAAGTGATTGATCAAACAGTTATAAGAATTCAGTAGAATGAATTTTTACATACCAGCTCTGTTCCTTTATTTGAGAATCCAATAAGGATATAGCTTAGGCAGAGGAATTGAAATTTAAAAGATATTTTTAAAAATCAATTAAAGAGGACTCAGTACCAAAAGCAAGTGATGGATGTAAAATTCAAAATCACTGGACTTTGTAACTGGTCACAATTCTTGTAGTGCGACTTCAGGTTTGAAGTCTTTAGATATCGAATACTGATTTTGATGAAAACGGGATTCTTCTTGCTAATTCAGATTTTCATTCAAGAAATGTAAAAATCACTGGATTTTGGAACAGAGTCGTTGGAATGATAAATAATATTATTTCAACAAATTTTTGCCACTTTTTTACGATTCTATTTGACAGATGACTCTCTTTCTCTTGATGGCTATTTTTATGATTTTTGACCAAATTTGTGGTATAGAATTTGACAGATGG
>DAQQ01000173.1:0-13516 GCA_002508465.1 Methanosarcina sp. UBA7
CTTGACAGTAGAGTACTTGACTATGCTATTTAATTCTTTCTCCTTAGATTTAAGATATGTAAAAAATACAGAGACAAGAGGTAACTAGAAGAATAAAGGAGCCCTTCTTAAGTATGAGAATATATTTTATTTATATAATCAAACAAATTTTTTACATGTGCCGATGTGCTTTTTCCGGCAAATTTTCTCAGCAGCTTTTGAATAAATTTTATTCCTAATTTTGTATATTTCGTAAGTTTTATTTGGTTAAATTTTACAGAAATATTGAGGATTACCTCATGAGACTGAAAAAATCAGGACTTTTTGGATTTTTAATTAATGTATTCAGGTAGTGCACAAAAAGTAGTTTAAAAGTTTTTCTGTAAAATCGTAAACTTCCAAGTTCACTAATTCAAATATAATACAATATTCAGAAATGTGATTTTGAATTTACAGTCATTTTTATAAAAATCAAAAACACAGCCTTTTTCCATTATCAAGAAACATCTAGGAAAGTGTCTATATTTTCTTAATATTTTTTTGCATTTGATGGTCTACTAATCAGCATAGAACCCTAGATTCCTATGATGTATAGAACAGTTGACAGAACTCAGTTTCATATTCGCGTTTTAAACTGGCACGTGTAAGCTATAAGCATACACCAAAACTCAGAGTTAAAACCCAAAAAATGGTAACAGAATAAATTTTACGTTTACATATTTAAGACCAGTTTCTTTGGCAGTTTGCCTTAACCACTCTTCGGGAAGCATTTCCCAAAGAGAGTCTTCAAGAGTAAAAAAGAATAAGGAGATATAGAGGTATTGTCATATAAGGTATTGNNTTAACCGATGACCAGTGAATTTTACTTCAAACCAGGACAACTTTTTTGCCTAATTTATCTGCCGCTTCTACAAATTCTTTTGTATCCACACCAGGAAATGTATCTATAATACAAATATCAAACTTTTTATCTAAATAATTCGCTAATTCTCTTACGTCCATACTATAAACTTCAAATTTATCTCCAGATGCTATTAATCTTTCTTCACTACCAGAAGGTTTGACTGGAAATTCATTAGCCTCTAAATTAATCAAGGTAATTTCTATTGCAGGACTCCATATATCATTAAAAACAACTTTTTGCGCCTTGGCTTTAAGGCATGCTATTCCTAAAGTCCCAGGGCCACATGTACAATCAAGAACAGTAGGATTATTATAGTCTTTCAAAACTTTTTCAAGTATCTCTATTTTGGGTGATTTTGCCTTTGGAAACTCTATGTGAATTTCACGCTGATATTTATATATTCCCAAAACACCGTAAGGAGTCTGTACAATATCACATCTCAAATCGCATCCAGCAAGAAGCTCATATACATGAGGGTTAGAATCAGAATCTTTTATACCCACAGTTTTTCTTATATCTCCTTTTAAAACCCCACTAACTTCTCCCACTTCCTTTATAATTCTTTCAGCACATCTTTTGTCCATTTCATTAGATAATATTACTAAAGAATCCTTAGACAAATAGGGAACAGAATCAGTTGGATAGCCAGGAGTCACAAGAGGAACACACGAGTTCCTTAAATTAGCTTTTTTATCTTTTACTCCTTCATCAATCATTATTTTTAGTACATGAGACATTACAATATCAAGATGCCTTTTACCGCATTTACAACTTCCAAAATATTCATCTATTTCATCTAAATTAATCTGTTCTGCTAGAGGAGAGAATTTCTTTATTTTTCCTATTTTGCAATCGTTGCACGGTTTGTAAAATAATTCAATGTCTTTTAGCATTTCCGAAATAGGCCTTATGCACTTATCTCCACACCTACACCTCATTTCCATATACTTAAATTGGAATATTTTGTATAAGTACTATGTCATTTTTTATTATCCTTTTTATTTTTTATCACCGCTTATTATCTTTTATTGCACATTGCTTCCATTTTATCATCTATTCATATTTATTGACACTACTTACTAACTTGCTATACTTTATCATTTTATTTCGGAATTACCCCTCAAAGTTAAGTAAAGTCTGATTTAATCTTATCTAGCCCCGGACTTAGGAATCTGTATCGTGTTTCAACTTATTCTTCCGAAATATCCTTAATTTTTGCTCCAAGGCTGCACATATCTTTAAAGAAACCCGGGTAAGAAATCGATACAGCCTCTGTTGTGTCAATTGTTGTATTTCCTGCGACCATTCCTGCTATTGAAAGAGCCATAACTATTCTATGATCATCCCATCCATGCACTGCTGCCCCATGCAGTTTTCCACCGGTAATGGTCAAGCTGTCTCTTTCTTCTTTAAGGTCTACTCCGAGCTTCGGAAGTTCGGTTGCGAGGGCTCGCAGGCGGTCCGTTTCCTTATATCTGACATGTTCGGCATTTTCAATCCTGCTAGTCCCTTCGGCAACTGCAGCCAGGACAGCGACAGTAGGGACAAGGTCAGGGGTTGCTCCGGCGTCAAAAGTTGTAGCTTTTAATTGTCTTCCTCCCCTAACAGTCACATTGCCTGCTTCTTTATCCCAGGTAATATCTGCTCCCATTTGTCTCAAGATTTCGATGATTACCTTATCTCCCTGTTTTGATGGAAAGAGATTTTTGACTGTAATCTCAGAGCCGTTCGTCATAGCTGCGGCTGCAAGGAGGTAGGATGCAGAGGAAAAGTCGCCAGGAACGGTATAATCTTTGAAATCATACTTCTGTTTTCCTGGGATTATGAACCTGGTACCGTTAATTTCATCGATATGAACTTTAATGCCTGCCAGTTCAAGCATTTCAAGGGTTACGTCCACATAAGGTCTTGACTTAAGTTTTCCTGTGATGGAAAGGGTAGTACTGTTTTCGGCAAGTGGACAGGTTATTAGAAGAGCCGAGATAAACTGGGAACTGATGGAGCCGTCAATACTCACATCCTTTCCCTTAAGTCCGCCTTTAACAACAAGTGGAGCTCTCTCGTTTCCTCGAGTGGAGCAGGCTTTTACTCCCAATCTATTGAGAACTTCAAGAAGAGGGCCGTTTGGCCGAGTACGAAGGGAAGCATCTCCGGTAAGCACTGTAACCCCATCAGTAAGTGCTGCTATTGCGGTCATAAAACGAAGAGTTGTCCCAGAATTTGCAGCATCAATTACGTCATCAGGTATATTTGGTTTCCCATTAATTCCATGAATAATAAGCTTGTCTTCTTCCCTCTCAACCGAGGCCCCAAACATCTCGGAAGCCCGGACCGTGGCAAGAGTATCGGCCGAAATCAGGGGATGCCTGATGGTTGATTCTTTCGAAAGAGCTGCCAGGGCTACAGCCCTGTGGGTGTAACTCTTTGAAGGTGGGGCAAAGACTTCCCCTTTGATTGAGGATTTGTCAATAGAAACACACATGTGTACCAGATCTCTTCTATTTCTTGTTTTTGGATTTTTTATGGGATTCAGATGCTTACCTCTAGCTTCTGAATATTTTTACACTACTGCTAATAAATTAAACAAAGTTTAATATCTTTTATAGCCCTGCTAATAAATTAATAAAATTTAATATCTTGAACATGTTTAGAACTTAGTTTAAAACTCAGTTCACTCCTTTTACAATATTTTCTACCATATCCCAGTCATGATCATATATATGTGCTGAGATACTGATAGTTGTGATCGTTCCGGGTTCTGTTCCCACTCTATCAGCTACGTACTCGAGGAGTTTCGAGAGTCCGTAAAGGTTTGCGGGATAAGCTCCTCCAAAGTCGTGGCTTCTAAAAAGAGTTGTGAGATGCATCCTTCCGTCTCTTATTTTAAAGTCGTCAAGCATCATGCAGGGAACTTCATTAACTTTCGTGTCCATAGGAGGAATCCAGGTAACCGCAATTGCTCGTCTGGAAGTAGGGTTTTCCTGCAGCTTTTCGATTACATAATCTATTTGATCAACTTTTCCATGCCAGTTTCGAAGGCGCTGCCCGTATGTGTATTCAAAGTCCTGTGGGTTTTCTCCTGAGATCAGCTGTTTTGCATACTCTTCAAGTCTTTCCTCATTCCAGGCAGTCCCACATGGGATCCTGTCAGTATAGGGGTCTTCAATTATGATCATCAAATCCATAAATTCCCTGATCTGGCTTCCTCTTTCATCCGTAATAACCTGCCCGTGATTTCGGATGATGTTAAGCCCGCGATACCATGCATCAGAGATAGTTTTTGCCCTGACAATCCTACCAATTTCAAATCTGTCTTCCATTGAAAATTCCCCGATAAAATCAGGATAGAGTATGCACGATTAATATCCTGATCCGAAACCTCTCAAATCCAAAATTTAATTATGCCCATAATTATGGGATTTTCGGATACATTTGCTATAGCTAGAACACGGCGCAATATTCTACATAGATGATTATTTATCCTATTTTCTTTATTCACTATTTTCTTTTATAAGTGCTTTCTCTCAGATATAACTTAAAACTTTACTGTGCATATTGATAGCATATAGCACACCTGATTTAAAAGAATTCCGGACAAAAAAGAATGTGGAATTCAGAACATGAACACGAAAAGGAGATCAAATAATATTTAAGAAAGAAAGCAAATAATATTTAAGAAGGTAAGCAGTTAAATATAAACTGAGTTAAACTCCAGATAAATACAAAATCTGGATAAAAGGATAAAATTAAAAACTTAAAAAAGCCAAAGAAAAAAGCCTGGTAAAAGAATCAAAAGATTAAAGGTTCGAGAAATATTCTCAGAACCTCATTGCTTTAAGGCGTTTTACTCTCTCATCGGTTGCAGGGTGAGTGCTGAAGAGAGACTGAATAGCTCCTCCTTTTAACGGATTGACAATAAACATATGGGCACTGCTTTCTTTTGCCTGCACATCTGAGACTTTTGGACTGTAGTTAGAGTTCCCATATTCGAGTTTTTCAAGGGCACTGGCAAGAGCCCAGGGTTTCCTGGATATACTGGCTCCTTCTGCATCGGCTGCATATTCTCTTGATCTTGAAATTGCAAGCTGAATCAAAGTTGCAGCAATAGGTGCCACAACAGCCATTACAATGAGGCCTATGATTCCTCCGTTGTCATCATCCCTGTTGCCGCCAAAGCCACCAAAAATTGCAGCCCACTGTGCCATATTAGCTAGCATTGTGACAACGCCTGCAAGGGTTGCAGCTATAGCACTTATTAAGGTATCTCTATTCTTTACATGTGCAAGCTCGTGTGCCAGCACACCTTCCATTTCTTCATAAGAGAGCAGCTCAAGAATTCCGGTTGTAGCAGCCACAGCCGCATGCTCTGGGTTTCTCCCGGTTGCAAAGGCGTTTGGCATTCCGGACTCTACGATATATACTTTGGGCTTTGGAATTCCTGCTTTCATAGCCAGTCCATCGACGATCCTGTGAAGGTTCGGAGCTTCCGCAGGTGAAACTTCTTTTGCCCTGTACATTTTGAGTACTATTTTGTCGCTGTACCAGTAACTTCCAAAATTCATAATTACTGCAAACAGGAATGCAATAATCATTCCGCTTGTACCTCCAAAGTAGTCTCCTATCAAAACAAGGAGGCCTGTAAGGAAGGCAAGCAAAATTGTAGTTTTAAGCATGTTCTTCATGACTCATCACACGACGTCCTCCCAGGCTAATGTCTGGGTTTTCGGTCTTTGATTCTGATTTCTGAACTTATTTTTATAAATTAAGCAGATTAGAACCGGTTGTATATTTTTTTTGAACACAGATATATACTTATTCTCCTGCAAACGCAGATTAGTACAATTGTGTTATTCTAATTTCCTTATTTATCTTAAATCAATTTAAAATTATCTTAAAAGGTAATTTTATCCTCAAATTGGGAAATTTCATTCAAAAAATTATATTTTTTCTCTGGAATCTCCCCCCATCAAAGCTTACATTAATAACTAGTATCTCTTTTTTGATATATTTACATTTGCATGTTTTAGGTAATTTAGTTTGATTTCAAACTATTATTGCAACTTCAAGTATATGTATTTATTGAAAAACTGACTCCAAAACCTAAACTGTATTCTAAATTTTATATTCAGTTAATATACGATTTATATGAAATGTGTTATTTTCGTTGCCATTGTCTGTAAATCTATAAATGCAAATCGAGACGAGCCTATAATTACAGTAGCATTACAGTAGCCACTTTAACGTTAACAGATTCCTTAACTGAATACAAGTAAGTCCTGTTTAATTCCCAGGATACACTGGAATCCGACTTTCCGCAGATTTTCTCAAAAAAACAACAATTTTCCTGCTGTCGGTTTTGGAGAATTTCTCAAAAGGGATAGGTCGTGTAAGTTATAAAGTATATAGCTTGTCGGGCGGTGTGAGGAAATGGGAACTATAAAAAAGATGGAAACAACTGCATAAAAACTAGCTTGAAAAAATAAAGAAAAAGATAGAGGGAATTTAACTTCCTCTAAATTATAACTTATTCATACCCCAGCCGATATTAACTTTATTCTTTATATAGCTGTTATCTGTGAACGTGATTAATTTTCCGGGGTTTTGTTTCCAACCATATAGATAAACTCCATAATTACAATTTTTAAATGTGTTTTTCGTAACTGTGGGAATACTTTTCTTATCCCCTACATAGAGTCCATATTTTGAATTAGAAATCGTGTTACCCTTAAGAGTTTGGCCATAGGTGTTATACAGTGCAACAGTTCCACCTTTAATCTGATTGTTCATTACAGTAACGCCGTATGATGATTTCCCTTGTAAGGTGATACCACAATTATTGAAGTAATTGTTTCGGATAATTGCGTTAGCACCAGCGTTATTGGCTGTTACTCCCTTCTTTGTAATTGTGAATCCGTTTATAGTACCGGATTTCCCTTTATCATAATAGAAACCATAAACATTCGGATATTTCGTTCCTACAATATACAGTTCCTTGGTAATTTTAACATTTTCTTTATATGTGCCTGACGCAACTTGTATAATGTCTCCGGGGATTGCTGCGTTTACAGCACTTTGAATTGTCTTGTATTTTTCTTTTGACCCTACGTTTAGGGTAGCTGCTGACGCAGTAGATGCCAATAATAATAATATTAGCATTACTGAAGTTAAAATTACTTTGTTTGTTTTCATGTCCTATTCCTACTTATTTCATTTTTCCATAAGTAATACAAATAATTTTTATTTGTTATAAAGTCTTAAACTTTTCCATTTTCATTTGAGTATTATAAAATAGGTTAATTTTTTGTGGAAAATAACAGACAGTTTATTTTTCTTCTCTGTCTGTGTTCTCACAAATTTAAAATTCTGTTTTCATATCCATCTATTTTATTTTTTATAATCTGTTTTACACTAGAATTAAATCTCAATTGTTAGCAGTGAGTTGATCCCAGAATTTAAAATTACTTCTTTTGATCTCGTTTTGTAAGTAACTGATAGAGCTTCTTGATTTTGGGTTCCAATCGTTAATTTTTACACCCGATTGAATTCCAAACATTACAACTTATAAACATCTATATAATTTGTATTACCAAAGTATCTAACAATTAACATTTTATGCCCTGTTCTAAAATCTAGTGATTTTTGTGTTTCTTGATTGAAAATCTGAATCAGTAAGAAGAATTCAGGCTTCATTTATACTAATATTCGAGATCTTCCAACACTAACAGTGTCCTTCCAAATCAGTAATCAAAAAAGAAGAGGAAAAGGGTATAGAGAGAATTTTACAGAAATTAAGGCACACTGCCTTAGAATCCAAAAAATTTCTTATTTAATGGTAAATTCGCTATCTTTGAATTGATTCAAGCATCAAGTTTTGTGAACATACTTCGGAATCATAGTACTGGGCAAAGATTATGCTCAATAATTTAATTGCCATGACATTAGTTATTAGAATCCTGTAAATGCCTAATATGTTTTTCAACAACCGGCTCATATACATGATTTATTCTGTAAATTGTATTTCTTCCTTTTTTTGTTTCTATTATAAGGCCAATTTCTCTGAGATTTTTTATATACCAACTGACTGTAGCCCTAGAAACTCTAAGTTCACGTGCAAGAGCAATGTTTGTATTACACTTACAAGTTAGTATTTCTAAAATTATTCTTTTATTCGTTACATTTTGAAGAGCAGAAATAACTTTCATTTCTTCCTCATTATAAGTAAAATTATTTTCAAAGAATCTCGTCTTCCCGCCCTCTCTATAGGCTTCGATTTTGTTCTGGGATTCAAGGGCTTTTATGTGATATTTTGTATGTTCTCTATCCAAGCCTACATTCCCTACAATCTCACTAATATATGCTCCAGGTTTGTTTTTGATATAGGTGTAGATACTAAGACGGCTGGGATTATCAAGTACATTTCCAGGATTTACAATTTTATATCCTGCTATTGAGAAAATTAGCCTGGTGTAAAGGAAGTCAAAAGCCGTTGAGATATATACTATAGCCAGCCATAACAGAAACTGCCAGTAGGGTATTTCGATGACTTGAAGCTCTACCACTTTTTCTCCATTAATTGGGACTCCGAATTGATCATCTGGAATAGGTTCTATAATATATTCAGTAGCCTCAGCTGTTTCTATCAAAAAAATAAACAATAAAAAGAGAATTAGTTTATTTTGAAGCTTAAATATGATAGGTGGCTTTAAGCGTGTAGTACTCAGTTCCAATGATTGATTCTCCGAACACATTGAGTTTCCAGTTTCCTCCTTGCAGATATTTCCCTGTTTTTGGTTTTATACGTAAGACGACTTTGTTGTTAGACTTAGCTTTATAGGGGCCATAAGAGGCTCCTGTAGGGGAAAATATAGTAAGGCTTAGGATATTTTTCTTATTTCCCCAGCTTAAAGATATGTCAAGATAAATCGCTTTTGGGTTTACTTGTACTTTGTTATATTTCGTCTTTCCTTGTACTATGGAGGTTCCTGTTGAACGTATATTAAAGCTGCTTTCAGATACTTTGGTGAACTCTAGTAGTTCTACATCTTTCTTGATTGATATTGAAGATGAAGCACTCTCGGTACAAACAAAATCATCTTTCAAGGGTTCAACAATACATTCTTGTTCGGTGGAAGTCGAATTAACTTCCTGAGCTATGTTTTCTTTATATGATGTTGTCATAAAATTACCAAAAAATATGTAAAAAGATAAAATATAAATATTTTGATTTATGCTCGTCCAATTAAAGCTAATGCTATTTTTATAATATGCAAAATATACTATATGTTAATTTATGTTTGAACATTATTTATTAACTTGTAAAAGAAATTGATTATTATTTGTGAAATAACTTCAAACTTTTTATCTTCTCTTCCTGTCCACTGCATCAATTTTGAATGTTCTACAAACAGAGTTCTGGCTGAAATGAGGCAGAATCCTGAGGAAAGATATTTGAATGAGAATTCGACGTAAATCAAACGGGAGTTAATAACAGTTAAATGAGAATCTGAGAAAAAGAGAGTTTTATCTTTCAATAATAATGGATTTTTGCCAGGTTTCTCCGGATAGCACGTCTGTATTTTACTGCGGGGTAACCAAAAATGACCACTATTCCAGGTTGGTTTCGGATGCTGATTCCGTACTTTTCTTTCACGTCTTTGCCTCCATTTTTCAGCATTGGACCAATGGTTCCTATCATGCAGCTTCCAAGGTCCAGGGTTTCAGCTGCAAGCATGGCATAGGTAGCTGTGATAAAGGGATCTGCCAGGTCAGCATAAGGAGATACGTGGAAGTACATAGCAAGGGGAGCTCCATAGAGCAGGTAATCAGTGTTTTCTTTTCTAGTTTCTTCAAAGATTTCAATCACTGGACACACGAATTTGTTAACGACTTCAAACTCTTCCTTCTTCATAAAAGGCCGCAGCAGGAGAAGTGCAGGTTTTGAAAATATCCATTTCTGACTTTTCATAAGCTCTAACATGTCATCGGAAAATTCCCTTACCTTATCTTTTCCGTTTATAACCAGGACCTCAACATCCGAAGGAGGAATTCCCATGGGTGCCGTGCTTGCTGCTGCCAGAATCCTGTCTATTTTTTCCTGTTCGACGTCTCTGTCATCGAATTCCCGGATGCTTCGCCTGGCTAGCATGAGAGCCATAAGTTCTTCGTACCCGGCTCTTGTATCTTCCATCGGGATATCCATAAAGGAAGTCTGGGATATGTCTCTTCCTTCAATCGTGATAGCTCCTGTGGGGCAAACTGCAGCACAATGTCCGCAGCCGATGCAGCCGAAATAGCGAGTTTGGTCAATTCTTACTTTATTGTTTTCAAGGTAAAGAGGTGCTCCTTTGCAGACTTTAACACAGAGACCACAAACCTTACACTTCTCATAATCGATTCTGACAGTTGAGGTTTCAGAATATCTGGCTGTAGGGATGGCCATATATTTTGTTCTGACCGTGGCTATAAAAATTTTTGGTTGAATGCAGTTTGACTGAGAATCAAAGTGTTTTTCTTGTCGGTCTGAACGTCTCTCTTACATATTTAGGAAAATGTAAGCTGCATACAGTGTGACAACTTTTCTAAGCTAACTTGCTCAGTTTGATGAAAATCTATTTATACTATAACACGGTAATATATTTCCGTAGTACATGTGTCGAATGATGAACTACAACCAAACAAAAGGAGTTTCAGAAATGAAAGACGCAACCCAGGAGACTTCTCTCAAACCCGTTTTGCATGGGTTTTTGTTAAGTAACGGAAAGTTTATCACTCCAGCAGAAATGAATATTATGGAAAGCCTCGGGGTCGTCCGGTCAACAAAAATCTGAATTCCACAAATAAATCGGAAAAGACATCTCTTTGGACAAACTAAAGAATTTCTCAGAAACAACTTGCAATAATACCCTAAAAATCTTCAACTCCTTAATCAGCCCTGCAAAAACTTCAACTTGTTGATAATATAAAAACTCAAAAACTTCCAGCAGAACGATCTTTAAAAATGGAACAAAAATGACTTCCATAAACTAGCAAAACCTCCAATCCCTATACAAATCTGTTAAAAGCCAGAGAAGTTGTAACCAATATTGATTTCCTCCACAATCCAACTTCCTAAAAACGTAGAAGCTTAATAAAAAGCTTGATCAACAAGACAAGAAAAACAGATTGAGTAACTAACTGATATATTCGATTAGCTTGTTCTCTTCTGTCCTTTCCGGTTGAAGTTTTTCATTGTCTCTTTTCATCATTTTTTATCAATCTCCTTTCATCATTTTTTATCAATCTCCTTTCATCATTTTTTATCAATCTCCTTTCATCATTTTTTAGTCAGCTTTCATTAATCTTCTTTTATCAGTCTTTTTTTATTGATCTTCTTTTATCAGTTTTTATCAATCTCTTTTTATCAGTCTTTTTTATCGTTCTTCTTTTATCAGTTTTTATCAATCTCTTCTTATCCTCTGGTCTAACCATTAAATGGAGTAACTTTATGAAGTAAAATAACTTATACTTCGTAGAAAGAAAGAGTGACAACCATGAAAGTTGCCTGCATCCAGATGAATATCTCCCTGTGCTCAAAAAAGGAAAACCTTGAGCGTGCCCTCTCCCTGGCAGAAGAAGCGGTTTCGAAAGAAGCTGAGCTGCTCGCATTTCCGGAAGTCTTCTCCACCGGTTTTTGTTATGACCGGATAGCTGAGGTAGCAGAAACCGCTTCCGGTCCTACCATTGAAGCCTTATGTGATTTTTCAAAGGAACATCAATGTATCCTTGCAGGCTCAATGATAGAACAGAGAGAAGGCTCAGAATTCAGCAGTGAAATAAACATTCCTCCTCAGTTCAACCTGGGGTTCTGCATTGAGTCCGGAAAGCTAGTTGGAATCCATCGAAAAACTCAGCTTTACGGTCTTGAAAAAGAACATTTTGCACTTGGAGAAGATATACATCCTATTCGGCTGAAAAAGTATGGACTTTCCATGGGGCTTATGGTATGTAACGAAATCCGTTATCCGGAAGTTTCCCGAAAACTTGCCCTTGAAGGAGCCGATTTTTTGGTTTCGGCTTCTGATATGCCTGATTTTTATATATATCCCTGGCGTATTATGTCTCTTTCTCGAGCAATTGAAAACCAACTGTTACATATCGCCTGTAATAGAGCGGGAAATGATAGGTTCTCGACCTATGCAGGAAAATCTTTTATTGCTGATGGATGGGGTCGTATTCTTGCAGAAGCCGGAAAGGAAGAATGTGTTCTAATTGGGGAAATCGATCTCGAAAAGGCAAAAGAGATCAGGCAAACTGGCTCCATCATCGAGGATCGGAGGCCTGAAATTTATTAATTTAAGATTAAGTTAAATACCTATTTAGAAAAAGAGTCTCAATCAGTAAACAAATCGTAAACCAAGGCTAAAATACACCTAAATTACAAAGCAAAATAAGCTCAAGTTATAAAGTAACTGAATAATTCATTAATAAATTTTAGATAACTAAAAAGTAATAAAAAGGTGAACCCTTGTAGGGTTACCCTTTCAGTTCTTTAATTATCAGGTCGCGTGCAGTTTTCGCATCTGCCGTGCCTTTTGTCTTTTTCATGACCTGCCCTACAAGGAAGTTCAGGGATTTCTCCGTGCCTCCAAGATAGTCCTGTACTGCAGCTTCATTCTCGGCAATTGTTTCGGCAACCGCTTTAGTCACCAGGTCGTCTTCGGCTTTAAAAAGACCTTTTTCTTCGATAATCTGGGACGGAGTCTTTTCCTCCGCAGTGTCCAGCATAGTTCGAATTACTTCAACGGCAGCCCGGTCACTGATTTTACCTTCGGCAAAGAGGTTAACCAGTTCTACCATATCTGAAACCTTTATAGAATTCTTTATCCTTGGATCTTTTGCGTGGATAAAACCTATTTTTTCTCCGTCATAAGAAGAGATTGCAAGGTCACGGTAATTTAATTCTCCAAGGAAGACATCAGCTGTCCAGGTAGCTGCAATCTTCGGGTCAACTCCTTTTGCACAGACACCTTCATAGAAGTCAGCAAGCATAATCTTTGATGTAAGAGACTTTGCATGCATATCCGTAATTTCGTACTGCTCTATGAAACGAGCACGTTTTGCGTCCGGAAGTTCAGGCAGAGTCTCCTTAACTGCAGGAATCCAATCGGTAATGCGCATAGGCACAAGGTCGGGTTCGCGGAAGTAACGGTAGTCCTCAGCTTCTTCTTTTGTCCTCATTGAGAGCGTTACGCCCCTGCCTTCATCGAAGTGACGAGTTTCCTGTGAGACTTTTCCTCCACGCCTGATTACATTTTTCTGACGCATAATCTCATAGAGAAGAGCTCTTTCAACCCCTTTATGCGAGGAAATATTCTTAACCTCAACCCGGGTACCCCAGTGGACTGAAACGTTTGCATCCACACGCATTGCTCCTTCAAGGTTACCGTCAAAAACATCCAGATACTCAAGGATATTCCTGAATTTGTCAAGGAACCTTCTTGCCTCTTTGGGGCTGCGCATATCAGGTTCTGTAACGGTTTCAATCAGAGACACACCTGATCTATTATAATCGATAAGGACACCCTTTGACTTCTCTATGCTTCCGATATGCACAAGTTTGCCTGGATCTTCTTCCATATGGGCTCTTGTAATCCC
>DAQQ01000173.1:13541-37246 GCA_002508465.1 Methanosarcina sp. UBA7
ATCTGGTAACCTTTGGGAAGATCAGGGTAGAAATAGTTCTTCCTGTGGAACTGCGTCTCTTCTGCAATCTCTCCTTCAAGGGCAAGCCCAACTTTAATTGCAGCTTCCACCACTTTTTTGTTGAGAACAGGAAGCGCCCCCGGAAGGCCCAGACAGACAGGGCAGGTGTGAGTGTTTGGGGCTGCATTGTGATAGTCTGTAGAGCAGCCGCAAAACATCTTGGTCTTAAGTTTATTCAACTGGATATGAATCTCAAGCCCGATTCTTATTCCGTCCGGATTTTCATAGACCATTTATGCCACCTCCGAAGGTCTCTTTGTGTGATAATCAGTATTTTGCTCGAAAGTATATGCTGCACGCAGCACAGCAGGCTCGTCAAATGGCTTTCCCATTATCTGAAGTCCTATTGGAAGACCATCAGTGAAACCACAGGGTACGGAAAGTGAAGGAACTCCTGCAAGATTGATCGGGCAGGTATTCACATCCGAGAGGTAGAGAGTAAGCGGATCTTCTATTTTTTCTCCTATTTTAAAAGCAGGGTTTGGCATAGTTGGCGCCATGAGTACATCAACTTTTGAGAGAGCTCTGTCAAAGTCCTGCTTCACAAGAGTTCTGACCTTTAGGGCTTTTAAATAATACTTGTCGTGATATCCTGCTGAAAGGGCATAAGTTCCAAGGAGAATTCTTCTTTTCACTTCTGTTCCAAAGCCTTCTGCTCTTGTTTTTGAAACCATGGCATGCCAGTTTTCACCGCTTGCTCTATATCCGTAACGTGTTCCGTCAAATCTTGCAAGGTTTGAGGATGCTTCACTCATTGCAATGATATAATAAGACGCAAGAGCATACTTTATATGAGGCATGGAAACCTCTTCCCAGGACGCTCCGAGATCTTCGCATTTATGTATGGCGTTCCAGACAGCTTTTTCAACATCTGGATGGATACCTTCTCCGAAAAACTCTTTCGGAACCCCGATTTTAAGCCCTTTTACATCTTCCACAAGAGCTTTCTGGTACTCGATTTTACTGTCAATTGAAGTTGAATCTTTACGATCATAGCCGGCTATAACATCCATTAGCACTGCAATATCTGTCACATTGTTTGCAAGAGGTCCGACCTGCTCAAGAGAATTTGCATAAGCTACAACTCCATATCTTGAAACCGATCCGTATGTTGGTTTAAGTCCAACTACACCACAGAATGCCGCAGGACAGCGTACGGACCCTCCTGTGTCTGAGCCAAGGGCAAAAGGAGCTTCTCCTGCTGCAACAACTGCTGCACTGCCACCGGAAGATCCACCCGGTACTCTTTCAAGGTCCCAGGGATTTGCAGTCGGCCCAAAGCAGCTGGTTTCCGTAGAAGAACCCATTGCAAACTCGTCCATGTTAGTTTTTCCCAGGATTACTGCACCTGCAGCGAGAAGCTTTTCAATAACGTGAGCATTGAATGGTGGGATATAACCCTCAAGAATTTTCGAACCGCAACTGTTTGGCAGTCCGACTACGGAAATATTATCTTTTATTGCAATTGGTACCCCTGCAAGAGGACCATTGTGCCCCTCGACATCAATTTTCTTCGCCTGCTCAAGAGCTTTTTCAGAGACAGTTATATAACCGTTAATTTTGCTCTTTCCTATAACTTCGAGATACTGAGCTGTTACTTCTTCGGCTGAGTTTTCCTCAATTTTCTCTTTTACCTGTGCAACACTCATCCATTTTGCCATAAAAAACCCTCCTCAGCCTATCTTCGGAACCCTGAAGGCTCCATCCTGCTTGTGTTCGGTGTTTGCAAGAACAACCTCCTGAGGGAGACATTCTTCTACCACATCGTCCCTGAACACGTTATAAATTTCAGCCACGTGGTAAGTGGGAGCTACGTCTTCAGTCGGCAACTCGTCAAGTTGTCCGAAGTACCCCAATACTGAATTAAGTTTTTCCATGTATTCGACGGTTTCCTGTTCGCTGATTTCAATGCGAGCAAGCCAGCCGATGTGTTCTACATCTTCTTTTGTAATCATGAAAGTTCCTCAAAAACAGAATGATCCTGAATAAATACCGTTGGTTGCTGCATAATACAAATAGGTTAATGGGATAAATATATATTCTTCTCATTTTCAAAGACCAGGGAAGACAGAGGAAGCTTCAACGTAATTTATTGTGAAAGTTAAGAAGCTTTTTGTTTATAAAACACCATCCTTTGTCTCTTATATTTAAGTAAAAATAAATTTTTGTAACTTTTTCGAAAAATTTTTATACCTTAAACTAAATCTGAAAATAATAGTAACAGTGAGAACTATGAGGTATTTTTTAAACTGAAATCCATATATCTGGGACAATTAAGACCGAATTATCGTAAAATTACAGATGTTTTTCTTTCTCCGGATTGGCTTGAAATATAATAACTATTAAGGGTGTCTTTAATGATAATTGCTTTCGATTCTGACTTTTTCTGCCGTGTTCAATGTAGATTATTCTCACATTAACTGAAAGCATACTTTTGCAGTAATGATCTACATATTTTGATTTCAAACTTTGTTAATTTTATTATTACAGTTTTAAAATTCTTGAAATTGCCCTAAAAATTCCAATATTTTCAAAAATTACCTTAAGTAAGAGGTGAACAATTGATGGTTAATAGAGTAGATGTGGATAAATTTGGAGAGACTCTTTATAAAGTAGAAAATGATCTTTCGAAAACCAAAAAAATAGTTGAGTTTGAAGGAAATTGGGAGATTGGCAAAACAGGGCCTCAATTCTCTGCAAAGATAAATACCGAAAAAGGAGGAGAATTTTTAATTCAATCGGATGAAACAATAGCTTTAGGAGGTGGAGGAACTGCACCCAATCCTGTACAGTATGGTCTGTATGGAATAGCATCCTGTTTTGCAGCTACTTTTGCCAAATGGACTGCAATGGAGGGTATAGAGCTTAATCAGTTTAAAGTAAAGGTCAGAGCTAATATGGACATGAGTGCAAGTTTTGGATTTTTCCAGGAACCTGTAGCTCCTATTTATGAACATATTAAACTCGAGATAACGATTGATTCGGGGATGAGCATGGAAGAAATTGAAAAATATAATGAAATTACAAAGCAACGCTGTCCATGTTATTACTGCTTGACCACAGCAATTATTCCTGAAATTGTGTTCAAGAAAGAAGGTCAGGAACCTTTAGTTGAGTCTCTTTATCCTGAGAAGTTGGTTGAAGTTATTAGAACAGTAGAGTAAAACTTTTTGGCTCTTCGTCATTTCCTATGGATAAAATGATTTTCAGTTCAAGACCTCATTGGTTTTTATGAGAACATTGTGAGGACATCCACACAAAATAACGAAGAGCCAACTTTTTCTTCTGAGGGCTCTGCAGTTCGTATCCTGTCATCTGAGCCGTCACCTTAGTTCCGTCACCCGAGTTCCGTCTCGGGAGGACGGTGCCCTTTTCGCTCACTTCGTTCGCTCAAGAGGGCTGAATTATGGTCAAGAGAATCTGTTTATTCAATTTGCTAAGGAATGCTGTCTTATAAGACAAAAGAAGTTTTTGAGCTTGTGGTGGCGATGAGTAGGTTTTTACTAGCTGCCAAATGTCTCTCTAAGTCGTTACTTTTTTTGTCTTCTGTTTAGGTCATACATCTGAACTTTCTTCATCTTTGCGAGGTTGAGTACTTTTTCAAGTTCGTTGTCGGTAAGGTGTCGGGCTTCAATGTAGTCATTGTCTACGGCTTCATTGAAGATTTCATATCCAAGGGCTGAACGGGTAAGTACTGTAGTCCAGCCTCTGGGACTACC
Source organism: Methanosarcina sp. UBA7 (assembly GCA_002508465.1). Classification (GTDB taxonomy): domain Archaea; phylum Halobacteriota; class Methanosarcinia; order Methanosarcinales; family Methanosarcinaceae; genus Methanosarcina. The sequence goes on from DAQQ01000173.1 coordinate 17,321, forward strand.
AATTCCTCCAAAAGAGATGTCTGAGTTTTCAGCAGTAAGGTCCGTACAGAAACGACAGGAAGAGCTTCTATATTCGTCAAAATCACTGAGTTCAAGGATTTGTTGTTTTCCGTCCTTCAGAGTGACCTCAAACTTCCCTTTCCGAATTTTCATGGCATCTACATTTTCCAGCGTGATTCCATAACTTTCCAGTACTGCTTTAATTCCCTCATGGGAGAAGGTGTCCATACAAAAGAGCCCTAGTTTGAGAACCTTTGCTCTCATGAAGAGGTGTAGAAATCCATAGGAACTTTTCTGCATTTTAGTGACTGCATCAATATTACAGCTCGTCCCTACGAACGCAATGCTGTTCATTCCCTGTTTAATTGCGCTCATAAGAGCTTCAAGAGTCATTGAATGAGAATAGATACTGCCACTACTCTCAAGGATCTCTTCTTTTGTCTTCGCAACTATTGGTACAGGTTTCCAGGGCTCTTCTTTTGAGCGGGTGGTAACTACAGCAGAGTCAATCAATCCTTCATCAAGGGCATACAAAAGCAGAGATGTCACAACTCCCCCATCCTGTCCCCTTATTTCTGGAATAGCAGATCTTGCTGCATATGCGAAGCGAAAGCTTCCTATAAGTCCCTCTTCCGTGGTGATGGTTCTCGGACACTGGTAGTAACAGACTCCACAGGCTTTACAGGGGCCTACCAGTTTTGGTGCGCCGTCCTCTATAGCTATATATTCACAACTTGCTGCACAAGCTCCACAGAGAGTGTACATATGCCTGGTTTTATAATATCCTTTTTTAATTTTCCAAAGGAAATCTTCTCTTTCTCGCTAAGATTTCGCTTAAGCCGAATTACACTTTTCTCTAGAGCATCGAACTTTTTTTACATTCGGGACTGCAGAAATAGTAGCTTTTTCCCCCATAATCTGAGAAATACTCAGTACAGTCAGTTACTATTTTTTTACAAATAGGATCCAGCGGCATTAAAAGCCTCCGATGAAGGTTATACGAATTTTAGGAAATATCACCAAATACAATCAAATGAGTGACTCCCAAACGAATTTGATGCTTTCCTTAAAGGATGTTGATTTTGTGTCAATCAAGTTAACAGCTAATATTAAAAGAGTACATTTAATATAAGGCTTTTTATAATTATATTCTCTATATTTATATTTTTTATTAAAGGCCGTCAGAACACTAAAGGATAATTAGAACACTAAAGGATAATTAGAACACTAAAGGATAATTAGAACACTAAAGGATAATTAGAATACTAAAGGATATTAGAGCATTAAAGGATATTAGATAAATGAGTCGTGGGTTTGAATCATTGAAAACCGAAATTGAGAGACTCTCCGATTATATTCATCAAATGCATGGTATGCACCCGTCTTTTCAGAATTGATCTATAATTCAGGGACCAGACCGATAAATGAATGTTGAGGATATTTAGTGTTTTGAAGGTGCACTCAGTTATTGTATTCTTTCCGTTCTCTTTTTCCTTCTTTCTTCCTCTTTCCTCTCCTCTTTTTTCCTTTCCGATCTCCCCTTACTTTTTTTCGTTCTCTTCTTTTTCCTTTCCTTCTTCCTTTTCCTCTTCCCTTTCCTTCTCTTTATTTTTCAGATATATTTTCTTCTCATAGTAAGCCAGAGGATGATTGATTTTTTCACACAGTCTGTCTTTACCTATGCAATTTCCATAGGTTCTCATGGTGTCACATGCAGGAGGCTTGTATATGTTTCCTGTTGCGCCTGCAATATGCTCTATCTGGTAAAGGGTTACTTCTGCATCAAAATCAGGAGAAACATTGAAAAGGTTAAGAATTTCATCCACTGACATTCCTACGCTAAGCAGGAAGGAAGTCGTAGCAAAACGCATAGAATGTGCAAGGTTTACTCCACCCTGTATATTTGCAAGGGCATGGGATATACAGGGAGGAAAGAGTTCGGGTTCCACTGTACCAAAGTCCGTTGTTCCGTATTTTTTCTTGTGGACCTCAAACTTGTCTTTTATTTCGGCAACATAAGGTGCACAAAAACTTGAGACTTCAGAAGGAATTTGGGGGATGGGAAATGATTTTTCTATTCTTTCTTTGATTGCTTCTTGAAGAAGTCTTACAAAATCTTTTTTCGTAACTACAACCATTCCGGATCTAAGTTCCCGGTTTGTTAATTTCCATATGGGTTCCCTTATTGAAGAGGAGAAGCGTATGTAATCCGCAAAATGCATACTGAACTGTAAGTCTTCAACTTCTGCTTGAATCCCAAAATCTTCTCCAAATTCAAGTAAAAAATCAGTACTTTCTTTTTCGAGCCATTTTGAGGCTGCTTCTGCTTCTTTAAGTGCATATCGCTTGGTGAATAACTGGTCATCCACGCAAGCAACTAAAATTTGAGCAAAAGGATAAGAGAGAGTTTCGGAAAGAAGCCAGCTTTCGTCTTTCATGAGTGGTTTTTCAATCTCTCCTTCGATGGACTGCGTTACTCTTTCCATCCCGCGAGCTCGAGATCTCCGGAAAGCTGGAGAATTAAGTAAACTCTCTAACGAGATTCTAAGGCTTTCTACATAAGCAGATACTTCTGAAGCAAATGGGTAAAGAGCGATATGTTCTTCGTCCATTTCAGTCCGACTCAATTCTTGGAGCCAGGAGGTAAGAAATCCTTCCTGCACCGTTTGCAATTTCAAAATCTATGAGCATTGGGAAGTCTTTTCCAAGGGAGAGAGTAACTTCATTGACTTTGTTTGTGGGTTTGACTATATCGGTCAGATAATCCAGAGAGAAAAGAGAACATGCTTCGCCTGCTTTCAGGTCGATTAGCTGATCTCTGCCCATCTCGAGACGAACCTGGTCAGTATCGCCTTTTGCTTCCATATAGAATGTGTCGTCAGAAACTCCCATAAGCATATGGTCGCTTATTTTTTCGGCAGCTTTAACAGCACGTCTGAGGTCTGCACCGTTAAGGACAACTTTCGCAGGTAACTCAAGCTGTGGAACTCTTGGTTCTGCTCGAATTGTAGAAGGATCGAGAAGAGAAAGTGTATAAGACAGCCCTCCTACATCAATCAGGAGTTTGTGATTTCCTTCTTCAAGTTCCATCCTGACTGTGTCGTTCTTATCCGCAATTCCCAGCAGGTCCGTAATCTTATTCAGGTCGACTCCGATTTCACATTCATCAGCGTTATACTCATCGAAAGCAGATGACCCAAGCTCGAAAATTCCCATTGCAACGTTAGCAGGATCAACGGCTTTTACCGAAATACCTTCTGGTTTTATCCTGAATCTGACCTCATCTACAATTACAGCTAGTGCGGCAACCGCGTCTTTCAGAAGCTCTGCATTAATTGCTGCCTTAAACATGTTTCTTCTCCAATAATAAATTTAAATCTAACTCTTTATTACCCTTGAGATATATAAATTTCTTTACAGATTCCGTAATTCCAGTTCATTTAATGAATTAACTCTCCAAGTACGGTCAAACGGGTTTCTGGAACTGGAAAAATCACTAGATTCAAACTCCCGGCAACTATATAAATCTTGGTCAGAAAACAGGGCGGCTTCAGGCTCTGTTTAAAGCAGAAAGGAAGCTGTAGCCTGATTAATCTATTTTTTCGGGAATGTACTTTTTTCAAGGGGAATAGAAAGGTAATTAAATCTCAGTCGTATTCTCTCCAGGTAAATCCGCATTTCGTACACTTGAAGAAGCGGGTTTCTGATTCGTCAGCCGACCTAAGTTGTCTGAGCCACCAGGCTGCAGTATTATTTCCACATTCTGGGCACTTTGCACTTGTTGTCGGCAGGCCTGAAGTCTGCTCACCTTCCAGAACCACTATTTCGTGATCATCGATCTTGGCTCTGGAAACAAAGCTTTTTTCATCACTTTTTATAGGTATTATGTTTCCGCATTTTCTACACTCAAAATTTCCGTTTTTAGGAAACATCATACTTTTACATTTGGGACAGAACTGCATTAATATCACTTTTTGCGTCGTTTATAATTTTATTATGGTCAAAAGCCAGTTCAGGAATGGAATTAAGCTCAAAAAGATCGACGGAATCCGCATCAGATCCGGATTCCAGTTCTCCGAATCCCTTTGCAAGGTAGCATACTGAAACAGTATGTCCTCTGGGGTCGCGGTCCGGATCGGAATAGACTCCTACAAGTTTGATAAGCTCTACGGAAAGGCCTGTTTCTTCAAAAGCTTCCCTTGCTGCTGCTTTTTCTGTAGTTTCCCCTATTTCTACGAAGCCGCCAGGAAGGGCAAATTTTCCCTGATATGGAGGATTTTTTCTCTTCACAAGCACAAGCCTATTTTTAAAGAGTATCACGGTATCAACGGTTAAACTAGGAGTTTGGGGTTTCATAAAACGCCTTCGCATCTTTCTTTTTGGGAGATCTCTTTTTCCGCCACCAATCCCTTTCTGAATTAGCTTTTCCGGCAGGAACGCCAGAACAAAATAATATTATTATTGTACATAATGTAGAAATTCTTCATCTTATTTCAATTTTGACATTGTAAGTCATGTTTCTGTCGAGCAGAAAAGTTCCTTATACGGTTGCTTCTATTAAATGTTTTCCTCTTATCGAAACAAAAGTTTTTCATATTTCTGAAATTCTTCAATCTCTATATTTTTTATACAAATAAGGACATTTTTGTAAAGCTCTGTTTGTAACGTTATTCTTCTATAATAGGAATCTATTATCTTATTTGAAGGCTCAATTACTCGATATCATTATATTGATGTAGGTAACAATTCTACCTCTTCATCGGTATAAAAAGTAGCAATGGAGGTAAACAGTTCTACATCTCTTCATCAACATTGAAAGCAATGATAAGAGATAAGAGTTCTATGTTTCCTAACCAATATGAAAAGTAAAATCCATAAGCTTTGAATTCCTAAATACTAACGATTATAGACGAATTCGACTCATTCAAAATTTATGTAAAAATTTATTAATTATTTTATATAAGTTAACTTGTCACTCTCGGAAACTTCATAACTTGCCTGAGGCTTTCTTAGCTTTCATAAACAAGAATAATATTTAGAACTAAACTTTACCTCTGGCAAAAATAGGTGCGTGAAAAATGATAGAAAGTATACTCTGGCTCGCAGTCGGGTTAATGGTTGCGTCATCCGTCATCCCCAGAACCTTAAGGGTTCGTAAACTTGTTGGAGGGATTGGATGGGGTGTATTTTCCATCCACTGGAGTTATCAGCCTCTCCATTATCTCAAAATTATGGACTATGCCAATGTGCTACTAACAATAGTAGTAACTCTGTTTTGTCTACTTGTAGCGTATATCATGTTTCTAGAGTACAGAAAAGGTCCTCTAAAGATAAGAAACAATAGAGAAGTACTGCACTCGAAGTTTTCAGCTCAGGATGAGGCTGATTCCCTTGACATAACCTCGATGCTTACAAGTGCCAGTGCACTTGGAGCTCTAGTTTATTTCCCATTTGCGAATTTCGCCTTTCTGAACACCTGGATTATAGGAGGTGTTACTTCTCAGGTTCTCTGGATTCTTCATTATTTCGAGATTCCGGCGTATATGAAAGCCTGGAATATGATATCACTTAATGGGTACACAGTGGAAATCATTCTCGCCTGTACGGCAATTGAAAGCATTGCTCTCTTTATGGGGCTTATAGGTGCAGTGAGAGCTCCTCTTAACCGTCTGGCTATGGCTTTTGTCGTGTCAGTGCCCGTGATTTATATACTTAATCTTATAAGGGACATTTTCGTGGTAGTTGCTTATGGAGAACAATGGTTTGGGGCTGACAGTTTTATAATTGCACATAACTATATCGCAAAGGCGGGTTCAGGCATTGCCCTCTTTGTAATTTCATATGCAGTACTCCGGATTCTCCCCGAGCTGTTCGGAATGATTGATGGCCTTTGGGTCATTCTTTCTATAGAACTGAAATCTCTTCTGCGCAGGTCTGAGGGGGATTAAGGTAAATGCTTGCAAAAGGTTCAGAACCCTGGCTTTTTACAGCCGTGTCTATTACTGCACTATTTGCAGTCCTCTCCAGGGCAATGAACAGCTCCCGTTTAAACTGTATTGCTTATGTAGCAATGGCACTGACTTTTTTTATGGTTCTTTTTTTTAGAGATCCAGAAAGAAAGGTTGAAGTTTCGGACACTTATATGATTTCCCCGGCCGATGGCACTGTCATAGATATTCGAGGCCGGAAAATCTGTATTTTTATGTTTCTCCAGAACGTACATGTAAATAGAGCTCCGATTTCGGGAAAGATTAAGCAAATAACTTACAAAAAAGGCGGATATCTTCCTGCTTACTGGAAAGACTCTGAAAGAAACGAGAGAAATGAGTTTATTATTCACAGCAAGTATGGTGACGTTACTGTCACACAGATTGCAGGCACAATTGCCAGAAGAATCGTCTCTTATTCTCAAGTAAATGATATAATCGAGCAGGGACAGCGAATTGGAATGATTCGCTTCGGATCAAGGGTTGATGTAACGATCCCTCATGACTTTGATATTACAGTACGGAAAGGAGAACGGGTACTTGCAGGCAAGACTATTATAGCAACAATAAAAAATGACAGGGACTTTTGAACATGAACGTATTTCAAATGTTAAGACTCCCGGACCTGGTCTCTCTTTTGAACCTTATCTGCGGAATCAGCTCAATTGCAGTAGCTGCTCAGGCTACAATCCAGGCTGCCATATCTCAAACTACAGCAGCTCATAATGGATTTGTTTTGGCTTTGATCTTACTTCTTATTGCAGCAATTGCAGACGGGGCTGACGGGTACATTGCCAGACGATTTAAAGGAGGAGAACTCGGGGAACAACTTGATTCTCTGGCAGATGCAGTTTCTTTTGGGGTGGCTCCTGCTCTGTTAATATACTTGCAGTTCGGGCAAATAAACCCTCTTGTCGGAGATCCAGATCCTCTTGTTGCTGTATTTCCGGTTTTGTACGCTATCTGCGGTGTACTCAGGCTTGCACGCTTTAATTCCATGGCTTCCAGTAAAACCGGGTTTGAGGGACTTCCCATAACTGCAGGCTGCGTTATGCTTGTTACATACATGTTATTAAGTGAAGATCTTGTCAAGATAGACTTCCTTCTAGCACTTACCCTTTGTCTATCTATTCTTATGGTGAGTTCGGTAAATTATCCGAAGATCAGGAACGTCAGGATTCTAGCTTTTGTAGCTTCCACTTTTGGTATAACTATGCTTCTCTATCTGTACAATATCGAATATATGCGAATCTTCTCAATCCTGCCTTTTATCCTGATGTTGATGTACATCTTTTCTCCTTTTTTCAAGGTCCCTCTATTAAGTAATCTGGGTAGTAAGGAATATCGAAATAAAGAATTTAGTGCCAGAAAAGAAAAACAGTAAAACTAACTTGTCCAAGACACTCATTAATGGATTTCCAGAAGGAAGTGATTTGTTTGGTTCAAGAAAAAGCAACTGACAGAGATAACGCACTCTTTGAGGCAGGAATAAAACTCGGAGCTCTTTACCATCAATTTACGGGTTCCCCTGTAAATTTGAACACCGTTTCAAACCTTGAACAGGCTATTCAGGAAAGCATTTCAGTCCAGCCCTATGTAGAAGATATCTCGGTAAAAATCGATAGGGATATGCTGAAAAGTAAGCTGAATAACGAGTTTGGTTATTCTGAACTTCAGGGGCCTATGCTTAAAGTAAAGATTACTGTAAGATACAGCTCTTCAAGGGTAAAAGTCGGAATGGAATACAATCCTGAACTGAATTATCCACTGATGAAAATTCTAGAAATCGAAGAAATAAGCGTTTGAAATAAACATAAATATACATAAACAAACGTAAATAGACATAAACAAACATTTGAAATAAATTAACTCCAAAATGTGGATTAAGTAGAAAGTAGAACCTGAGTTCCCAAATTTCAAGCGCATACACTTAATTCTGCAAACATATAAAGTCAGTAGGTTGTGGTTTTGAAATTGGAACTTATAACCTTAATTTGACAGAAAAATCAAAATTAAAATGAAAAAAGGAGTTTCATGCTCCTGTTTTCCCCCTAAATTTGATGTTTCTGTACATTGTTCTCGATTTTTTGCTATTTTCNNCGAAAAATTCTGCGTCAATACTACACGTTTTTGTAGAAAAATACTTTGTCAATTAATAAATTCTGTCAAATTTGGGTTATAATTTATGTGCTTAAGCTTAAGCGCATACTCCGATATCAGGAGACGTTTATGCGCCTAAAAATGCGGAACTTAGGGTAGAATTTAAAATGAAAACAGACTTAAAGTAAAATCAAAAAATAATAATTTGAAAAGTAGAGAGTTGAGGCTCTTAAACCTCGTTCTTTACAGCTTCAAAAGCCCTGACAATTATTTCATTCTGTTCCGGAGTTCCGACAGTTACCCTGATAAAAGTATCTCCAGCGTCCCTGAAGGAATCACAGGAACGTACAATAATTCCTTTTTTCATAAGGTTCTGTGTAACGACTTTTCCTTTCAGCGGAGTAACATCTACAAGTACGAAGTTTGCCTGCGAGGGATACACCTTAAAAGGAATTTTTTCTTTCAGGTATTCTCTGCCTTTTCTTGCGAGATCTATGCTCTTTTTACGGTGTTCGGTGTCTGAAAGGGCAGCAACTCCTGCTTTTAAAGCCGGAAGATTTACTGAAAACGGAGTTGCTGCTCTTATGTACTCTTTTGCCAGCCATTCAGGCATGATTCCATAGCCCAGGCGAAGACCTGCAAGTCCAAACACTTTTGAAAAGGTTCTACCCACAACAAGATTATCGTATTCTTTTACAAGCCCTGCAAGGTTCCTGTCCGCAAATTCGACGTATGCCTCATCAACAAACACAAGAGCCCTGGTAGTTTCAAGTATTTTTCTCAGATCATTTTCGGGAAGAAGGTTGCCTGAGGGATTATTGGGAGAACAGAGAAAGATTATCTTTGTCCTCCTGGACTCGGCTTCCAGAAGCTTTTCAGTATCAATTGAGAAGTCCTGTTTTCTTCTGACAAAGACCGGCTTTCCTCCACATGCCCGTGCCGGAAGCTCATAATAGGCAAAAGTAGGAGTAGGGATAATGACCTCGTCTCCTTTTTCAATAACCAGCCTGCAAACCCCGTCAAGTAGTCCGTCCATTCCTGGTCCTGAGGCTATGAGGTTTGAAACCGGAAAACCTGTGTATTTCGAGAGAGCTTCTCTGAGTTCGATCGCGTCTGCTGAGGGATAAATATTTGCATAGGAAGCTACGTTTACCAGGGCCTGAATAGCCTTTGGAGAGGGTCCGAGTGGGTTTTCGTTTGAGCCGAGTTTGATAATTGAAGTCGGTTCAAGACCGTAGGCAGAAACGATTTCTTCAATAGATTTCCCTGGAACGTACTCTGCGATATCAAATATCTCTTTTTTTATCAGTTCAGGCCTGCTCAAGAACATCAACTACCGTATCAATCTGATCTTTTGTAATTACAAGTGGAGGAACCAGACGGAGCACTGAGTCCGATGTGCAATTTACGAGCACTCCATATTCCCTTGCAAAATCAACAAATTCGCTGCAGGGATGTTTTATCTCAACTCCTATCATTAGCCCTTTTCCACGGACTTCTACAACATCTTCCCTTTCCATATTCTTGAGCTTTCCCATGAAATAAGCCCCGTTATCTTTTGAGCGTTTAAGGAGTCCTTCTTCCCTAATTACCTCAATCGAAGCAAGTGCAGCTGCACAGGCAAGTGGCCCGCCTCCGAAAGTAGAAGCATGCTGTCCACGCTCAAAGCTTAGTCCGTCCCTTGCCGCGATAGCGCCCATTGGAAAGCCTCCGCCGATTGCTTTTGCCATGCTCATGATATCGGGTTCCACGCCAAACTGGTCTTTACAGAACCATGTGCCTGTCCTTCCAAAGCCTGTCTGCACCTCATCAAAGATAAGGAAAGTTCCCGTTTCGTCACAGATTTCCCTGACCTCTTTGAGGTACTCGGGGTTAGGGATATTAACCCCACCTTCTCCCTGAACGGGTTCAAGGATCACAGCTGCCGTGTTTCCCGAAATAGCCTGCCTGACAGCCTCAGCATTGGAGTACGGGACAAAAGTAGTCTCGGAACTCACAGGAGGCATGAAAGGGTCCCTGTATATGCTCTTGTGGGTTACACTGAGTGCTCCTATGGTCCTGCCGTGGAAGGAGTGTTCAGCAGCTACAAAGGCACTTTTCCCGGAAGCCATGCGGGCCAGTTTCATTGCAGCCTCCACAGCCTCAGCTCCTGAGTTACAGAAAAAAACACGTTCCATTCCCGTAACCGAGACAAGGGCTTCTGCAAATTCAGCCTGAATCTCTGTGTAATAGAGGTTAGAGACGTGCAGCAGCTTCTCAGCCTGAGCCTGGATTGCCCTGATTACAGCTGGGTGGCAGTGCCCAACATTGTTTACTGCAATCCCTGCTACACAGTCAATATACTCCTTTCCGTAAATATCCCGGACAACCGCCCCTTTTCCTTCTGAAAGTACAAGGGGCTGACGCCCATAAGTCTGCATTACATATTTTGAATCTTTTTCTATAATTGAATCGTATTTTGCCTGTAAATTCTCAGGCTCTGTAACCTGTAGATTTTCAGGCCCTATAAAATTCTCTGTCAATTGGATCCCTTCATGAAACTTGTTCCTTTTAACTGGTCGGAAAGTTCAACGAGTAAAGTCTGGAATATTTTAAATTTAACTCTAGGTGCTTTGAATTAATTCTAGGTATTTTGAATTTAATTCTAGGTGCTTTGAATTAATTCTAGGTATTTTGAATTTAATTCTAGGTGTTTTGAATTAATTCTAGGTATTTTGAATTTAATTTATAGTATTTTTGAGTCATATCTAAATTTGGAGACCGAATAACTCAAAATGAATGTATTATTAAGATATTAAGATTTTTGAGTGCATTTTTTGAGGTTTCAAAAAGTTTACAGTTAATTATCAGAGTCGAGTTCTGCTCTGCTATCTCCAAAACTCAGATAGCTCCTTGATCCCCTATGAATGTTACTGATCCTTCTCAAAAAAAGAAATTTTTTCTTCAATTCTTTCTCCATGAAGCATTAGTTAACTTATGGATAAGGTTTGCTATATCCTGGACTAAAATTCAGAGTAGGAGTCAGGCAAACTCCGGGTTTTTCTGGATGTCAAAGGCATGCAAAGGGACTCAAGCCGGAGTAATTACTCTCAAATTACTCTCCAGACTTCTGTTCTTTTCTGTAAGTCCTGGCTCCTGTGAAGCGTGTGGTTCTTTCTAAGGCCCGTGTTCTGGCAGTTCTTCTTTTTCTACCAGGCACAAAAATATTCCTGGCTTTGGCATTCAGGTCGAGAGGTAAACCAATTTCTATCAAATTCAGAGGTTTTACGGTTTCACCCTGAGGCCCATTCCCGATTTCATCCTTAGGTTCATTTTCGGGCAACTCATGAGTTTCGCTCATAATTAATTTCCCTAAAGCATTGACTTCTGCGAGAACAGGCATTTCTGCAGCGTCTCTTAAGAAAGATACTCCTGAAGGGGCTTTTATTGTACCATCTACTCTCGCGTTTTCAAGCAGTAAGACCGAGTTGGATTTTATTCCTCCGAAAACTCGACTGTTCCTGCCAATCTGTACATCTCCTTTTGAATATAGATTGCCATAGACAGTGTTATTTTCCCCAATGAAGATTTTGTCTTCTGAGTAAATGCTTCCCTTTAGAGTCAGTTTTTCCCCTGTAGTGACAGCCTGCGCCCTAATATTTCCTGTTAACAGGCAGTTGTTTCCTATAACGGTTTCACCATCAACCTCAATAGTATCGTGGGAAAGCTTTGAGCCGGCTGGTATGATCAGCACTTTTTCAGCGGGTTCTTTTCCTTCAAAGCTCTGTATGTCCTCAGAATCATCAAAAAGTTCTTCTACGGCTTTTTCAATTTCCTCGCCTTTCCCGAGGCGCATCATTTCCTTTATGTAAAGGAATAGAAAAATTATTACAGGAATCGGATTCCTTACTACTATCCACCCCTTGGCTTCGAATCCTCCCCTGATTTTAACTTCTTTTCCTACGTCCAGGTCTCCCTGTACAAGCAGTTTTCCGTCAATGGTTACAAATTCTCCCAGATAGGCGTTTCCTCCGACCTCTACTTTGTTCCCCAGTTTTGACCACATGTCAATCCTGATATCGCTACTTGCTGCAATATCCCCTGAGACGGTCACCCCTTCTCCCATTATAACAGTATCGCCTATCAGGCTGTATTCAATACTAGAGTGATTGCCGACAATAACGTCTCCCTCAACTGTAATTATGTTTGCTTCGATTCTGGTGTTATCTGGAACCAGGAAGTATTTTAGAATCTCTTCTGACTCTGAAATATTGCTCACTCTCCGGGAAACTGCTATTTTTTGGCTTTATTTCTTAAAACTTTGTTTCTTAAAACTTTATTTTTTGATCTTTCATTTTTGAAACTTCATTTCTTGAAACTTTTACTTATTTAAATTTGAACTCAGGATTGAGGTTGCCTTTTAAAAATCCGTTCTTCTAAAGTTATTCATTCAAAAATTACTATCTATAATATATTCTTATTCATTTTATCTTTCACTATAAGAATATTTGAGCAATATAAGTAGCGTTTTATACCATATTTAACTATATGTAAATTTGTGTAAAATTTTAAAAATTCAGATTGTATCATAAAATTTAACACGTTTCTCTTTTTCGATGTCTCTTTTTATATCCATAAGTTTTAAAAGTTTCCAGGTTCACTTCTCTTTTCTAGGTTCACTTCTCTTTTCTAGGTTCACTTCTCTTTTCTAGGTTCACTTCTCTTTTTCAAGGTTCACTTCTCTTTTTTTGAAGCTATTCCTACTCTTATATCCACGGCTGCTCCACTGTTAAAAGCCAGGATCTCTGCGGGAGATAGAAGCAGCTGTCCTGTTGCGAGCAGTCTGTCAGTTTCATCCGTCACCAGTACTTCTTCTCCGGCCCTCAGTTCTGGATCAATTTCAACTACATGTTTTATAAAAGCAGTTTTACCTTTCTCTACAAAAGGAGCAGCTTCTTCTGAGACAATGACCCTGAGCTTCTTTTCTGGTAAGAGCCTGTGGACTATAGAAGCTCCTTCAATACTGAGGGTAAAAAAACCATCCTTTGCTCTTGCTGTAGCTATACGCTTTCCAGAGTTTAAGACCTGGCGTACTCTTTTTGTCCTGGATAACTGGAACGTTGAGCCTTCAGGAAAAAGTTCTTTTCCGATGCCTTTCCCAAACTGGTAGTCTGCTATCATGCGGACTCTGGCAAGTCTTTCGGTGTCATAATTCATAGAAGTACGTAATATATGCAGACCTTAAAGCCATTCCGGTTATCTGGATTTTTCGGGAATGTACTTCTACATCTTTTAATTTATTACATACTATATATTTTTAGTTAATTATCCTCATATCTCGGTTTTACTTCTTTTTATTTTTATTTTTACTTTTCCTTCGAATGCAATTGTTTTTTTCATCAAATTGTTAAATTTTATTTATTTTCACATTGTTTTTTTCATTCGTCATTCTAGCAAAAATATTAAGAAGTAGAAGCGACAATCTATTATTGGGTTTACGAAAATGGAAATATGCATATATCAAGAACTTTGAGCTGCTTACAGTCTCAAAAAGGCAGGAGAGGGAATCCGCTTGATAGTCCGAAAAAATATCTCTATTGATCAGTGTTACGTGGATAAATTAAAGCCCTTTCTGGAAAAAAATAATGGAAACTTAAGTGCGGCAATAAGGAATGCTATCGAAACTGCCTCTCTCGCTCTAGCTGGAAGAACTGATGAAAACGGAGAAAAAGCTTCAAGTAATGTCTCACAAAACGCAGAGTTTCGTAACGGGTTGATTGAAAACGAAGAATTTCTTCTTGTTCATCATACTCTACTTGAATGGCTTATTAATAATACTTCCGGGTTACTGATTGACGAATCAACTATATATGAAATAATTAACCCTTATAAAATTAAAGAAATCCCTGAGCTTGTCAGTTATATAAACTCGCTCAATGAAAAAATGGGCTGGAAAATTAAGGTTGACGCGGAGTGCAGTCAGGGTCCAGAGCCGGAAACTGCAAGTCTTACCCTCTTAAATGGAAATTCCTGCTTCAGGGAAATTATGGCTCACAGCCTGGCTCTTTATCTGGCAAAACAGATGAAGCTGGATGTTCAGGGTCTATTCTGCAAATCAAACGTAACAAAAATCTACTTTAGAAGGTTCGAGTTTCTTGAGTTCCAAAAAGTTCCTAAAGGGTTTGAGGAACATTTTGGTTGTATGGAAAGTACTTTCCAGGAAATTCAAAAAAAGCCGGAATTCTGGAAGAATCTTATCAAGACCCACAGGCAGCAGAATTACCAGCGTCTTAGCATGCAAAGAAAGACTTTCGAAGCTTTTGTGTCAGGAGATCTTCCGTCCATAGCTGAATTGAGAAGAAATTTTGAGTTGATTACAGGCAAGCCCCCTGCGGCTTTTACCCTTGCCGAGCATATAATTATTTTTAAAGAAATTTATCTCACGGACAGAATAGGAAGTGATATAGAAATCTGCACGGAAAAGAACAGGGAATATGTAAAACTGATTCACGATTACTCTGACAGAAAAGTATGTGAGTCTATTACAAAGTATTATTCTAATGTTTTCAAGTCAATTAACCACTCTTTTAAAGTCACCACTAGCCCTCATATGATTCTGTTTGAGTTTGGAAAAAACCTTGTTTCGTCCAATATTTGTCCGGAATAATGAATCTCGAACACTGACATTGACCCCTACTTTCTTTATTCTCTAACATTCAGTAAGATAGATAAATTCATATGTGGGATTCTCCTATCCTTTTTTATGAGTGACGTAATTTTGCTCTGGGACTGCCCTCTTCTCTTTGAAAAACTGTTTGTGGAATATGGGCTTGAATGTACTCGTGCTCTCTCAACGTCCCTTGGTACTCCTTATCTTCCTGCCTGCAAGGTCCTGATTTTGCCGACAGGTTTTGCAAATAAACAGTATACAAAAACAGGTGTAGGACTTAAACACGGTCAACGCTCCCTTGAAAAATTTGTGGCAAAAGGTGGGACTCTTCTTATTTTCAGTCCTCTTGTCCCGGAATACGACTATGAGTGGCTTCCTTTTTCTCTGAAATATGTAATGGAAGAAAACTCATGCACGCCTCAGCTTGTGGGTAAGCACGAGGCTCAGAAACTTGTGGATATTGCTCCTCCTGTCGGATGTGACGGTTACTTCGCGGAAACCGACGCTGATGTGGTATTAACTGATGACAGGGACAGATCTATAATGGTCGTAAAAGACATTGGAGAAGGTATGGTTGTTGCAACCACAATACATGAGCTTCCTTCAGCCGGATTCTTTGAGTGCAGGGTTGCATGTACAAAAAAGGTAAAAGCCTGAAAAAAGAAGAATTAAAGCAAAAAATCAGAAGTAAGCAGAAAGAAAATTTTTAAGGAAAAGTAAACAGCTACAGGCATAATTACTTTTATTCTTCATTTAATCTTTTTTACATTTTTGTCCTTTTTGTACTGGTTACTGAGCCTCTTTATTTCTTCAGTTTCGTTTTTCAGTTTGATTACAAATAAGCCGAAGCAGGGCTTTGTGAACTGGAATATAATATCGCTCCCTGAAAAGCCAACGGGGGAAGCTGTACCCATGAGCATGAGCTCTTTTACTTTGTACCCACCAGGTACAAGGTATACAGCCTCTGAATTCTCCATTATAAATTTTTCACACTCTGTGAGGGTTGTATTTTTCAGGAGAATCTCATAGTTATACTCGCTTAAACAAACCATTTTTGTACCTTTTGTTATTTTTTCTTTGTATATCCAGAAATGTTCTGTTAGTACCCTGTTTCAAGTGACTGCTAGTTTAATTCACAAGTTAAAACTATGAGTGGATGGTTAAGAGACAATTCATTTTGAGAAACGATGTTAAATTCTCTGAATAACAGACATACACAAACGGAAGTACTTGAGAATATTTTTATACTAAAGAGAGGGAAGTCCTTTAATACCTTCATGCCAAGAATTCTGTACAAATACTAAATTTAATTTATACCATTTATATATTTTTTCTTTTTACAAACTAATTAAATATTATCAATCAGTTAATTAGTACTTTAGATACATTAGGAATAGAAGTATGGAAAATATTGTTGAAGCTGATTCAAAATTCGAAACCATTCCTCTAAATCCCATATTCTGAATAGTTAATTGGGCTTCAGATTATGGAGGACAGTTCTAAAACTTTATCAATTTTTGAGAAACAATTGGTTTTGGAAAGAGCTCTTAAACTATAATACTTCGGATTTCAAGCATTTCTCTCCAAATATTAATTGCAAAGATTAAAATTCAAGATGAGCCCTACATCTTACAGATAAAATACCTAAGAGATGAAATATAATGACCGGCGCAAAAGTACTTCTTATGATGGGATGTCCCGAGGTCCCAATTCAAACCAGCATCGCTCTGTATCTTTCCAATAAGCTGAATAAATCAGGATTTGACGTAACTGTTGCTGGGAATGATGCCGTAATCAAGCTTTTAAAAGTTTCTGATTTTGACGGTTATTATGTAAAAAAAATGGTTAATCTCGATAAAACCTTGGAGGATATTATTGAGAAAAGATTAGATTTCGATATATGCTTTGCCTTTATGCATAACGATTCCGGAATGACTTTTGCAACGACAATGAGTGCCATTTCTCAGGCCAAAATGTACTCTGTAATTTTTGGCAAGAACGCGGAAGCTCTGGAAGAAGCCATCGAGTTCGACTGTGTAAAAATAGTTGCAAAAGATGTTCACAATCCCACCCGGCTCAAGAATAAGCTGGATACGGTAATGGGGGAGATGGTCAAATGAGCTGTATCGAACAGATGAAGTATGAAATCCTTCTGGAAAGGATAAGCTTCAAGGAAGCCAGAGAGTACATTGAGAAAAACTCGGATGAGGTTTACTACGTATCTCCCGGATATAAAATCTTCAAAGATTATTATATAATAGGAATACCACCAATTGCGATGGGGGCAAAAGGTAATGCTCTGATTTTTCCTTATACAAAGCCGTGCCATGGAAGCTTTGTCCTGAGCATAGAAGATGAAGACAGCATAAAAGAGATAAATCGGCTCAGAGAGACGGGAAAAGGAAAGGTGACTGCTTCAGTGAAGAAAGGTAAATCTCCTGAAAGTTCTAGGGCACCTTTAACCAGCTATGGGGATATGTGGAAAGAGTGAAGTCTAAGAAGCTGGCCTTAATCAAGATGACAGAAAGGATTTGAAAATAGAGAAAAGAATAGAAGATTTCAACATAGAAAAATAGAATTTTCCTCTTATTTTTCTCTCACTTTTCTCTAAGCCTTTATAATCGTATTTTTTCTTTTCACTCTATTACTAGGTCTTTGACCCTGATGCCACTTTCTACAATTTTTCCTACAATCTTTCCACCGGTAATTTCTGCAGCTTTTGCAGCATCTTTTTCCGGCAAGATGACAAGAAAGCCCATTCCCATATTGAAAGTTCTGTACATTTCAAGATCTTCAACTCTTCCTTCTTTCTGCAAGAATTTGAATACCTCCTGGGGCTCCAGCGGGTTATAGAAATCAAAACCGAGTTTTGTCACTCTTCTCAGTTTCAAAAGTCCGCTACCTGTTATATGGGCAAGTCCATGGACTTCACATGCCTTCAGCACATCAAGAATCTCAATATAAATTCTTGTTGGAGTCAGGAGATCGTCTCCGATCGTTTTTGAACTGTCATAGGGACAGGGATCGTGATAAGAATATTTTGATTTCTCAATGATTTTCCTTACAAGGGTATAGCCGTTACTGTGCACGCCTGTACTTGGGACACCTACAATCATGTCACCTACCCTTACTTTCTCTCCCTTGACAATCTGATCTTTCCTGACAATTCCAAGGCAGGTACCTGCAAGATCAAAACCCTTAATTATCTCAGGGAGGGTTGCGGTTTCTCCACCGACAATTGACATTCTGGATATTTCCGCGCCCTTTACCAGCCCTTCTCCTATCTGGGCGGCAAAGCCTTCTTCGTGCTTTTCAAGGGCAAGATAGTCTACAAAGGCTACAGGTTCGGCTCCTATGGCCAGAAGGTCGTTTACATTCATTGCGATGCAGTCTATACCTACGGTATTCCACCGCTGCATTTCGTTTGCAATAAGAACTTTTGAGCCTACCCCGTCCGTTGTCAGGGCAAGGGCATATTCTCCGAAGTCCAGAAGCCCTGCATAATGGCCTATTCCTGTAAGGGGAGCTCCTATACCTTTTCGAACGTAGCTGAGTTTCTCAATAAGGGTTTTGACGGTTTTTTCTTCTTTTTTGATATCTACGCCTGAATCTGCGTATGTTAAGTGCTTTTCGCTCATCTTTTGCCCCTCCCTGCTTGTTTTATAGCTGTTTTTTAATTTCGTTTCCGTTATATAGTTCAAATTCGTCATGCAAGGTTTTGACTGTGGCAAATGCGTCATCTTCCCGCACTACGAAAGAGATATTGTACTGGGATGAGCCCTGGCTGATCATGATAATATTAATCATCGAGTTTCCAAGCGCTCCAAAGACCCGTTTTGCCACGCCTGGAGTTCCTGCCATACCTGCACCTACTACTGCAACTACGCAGACATTTTTGTCTGAAGTTATTTCTTTTACAATTTCATAGTCGAACTCTTCATGCAGGGCTTTTAATGCAGTTTCCACATGTGACTCACTGATCACAAATGAAATGTTGGATTCGGAAGAGCCCTGGCTGATCATAATAACATTAACTCCTGCTTTTGCAAGCGTTGTGAAGAGCCTTGCTACAGTCCCAATGGCTCCTACCATTTCAGCCCCTGAAATGTTGATGAGGGCCACGTTTTTAATCAGGCTTACGGCTTTTACAACATTCTTGCACTGGAACTTTTCCGCAACTACAAGTGTACCAGGTAACCCTGGCTCAAAAGTATTCTTGACACGCACAGGAATGTGTTCACGCATAGCAGGCTCAATCGTGCGTGGGTGCAACACGTTTGCCCCGAAGTACGAGAGCTCCATGGCTTCGGCATAAGAGATTTGCGGGATAGTTTTTGCCTCAGGCACTATTCTCGGGTCGGTAGTCATGATACCATTTACTTCTTTCCAGAGCCATATCTCATCGGCTTTCAAAGCTGCACCCAGGATAGAAGCTGAGAAGTCAGACCCACTCCTTCCCAGAGTGGTAATAATTCCCTCCTCATTTTCTCCGATAAATCCCGTAACTACAAGAACCTGTGACTCAAGTCTGCATTCAAGTCTCTTTTTCACAAGGTCGTAAGTTTTCTCCAGAGGCCTGGCATTTCCATAATCCGATGATGTTATAATCCCTGCTTCTCCACCTGTGAACTCAGTTGATTCGATCCCAAGTGAACGGATAGCTCCTGACACAACAGGAGCAGCCAGGCGCTCTCCGTAAGAGCAAATGTAGTCAATTGACCTTGGAGTAAGCTCACCAAGATAACAAATTCCGATCAGGGCTTTTTCGAGCTCGTCAATGCGGAGGTCAAGAGTCTGGATAACTTCTTTTGCGACTGTTGGATCATCAATGGCTTCCTTTACGGCCTCATGATGTTTGTTTGTAATTTCTGTTTTAAACTCTTTCACAAGGGCAACTTTGCCTTTTGTAGAGGCAAGGAGTGCATTTTCCAGAAGCTCATCGGTTACTCCACCGAGCGCTGAGGTTACTACCACGATCTGATTGCCTTCTTCACGGTATCCCTTCAGAAGCTGGGCAACATGACGGATTTTTTTTCCGTCACCTACGGAAGTTCCTCCAAATTTCATTACGATTTTCATGATCGGATCACGTTTTGTCATTAACTGGTTATTTTCACACCGTTTACTTAAACTGTTTATTATGATTTTCGTTATCCTCACTAATTATTCGAGTTAGAGTGAATAATTCTC
>DAQQ01000107.1:0-6443 GCA_002508465.1 Methanosarcina sp. UBA7
TTTCTTATGCTCTTCACATCTACATCCGTACTTACAATAGCTGCCTTCGGATACATCATGCGGTCAGCTATAATGAACATGTCAAACCCTATTTTAAGTAGTTTCAACATGGAGGTGGTCAGTGAAGATCAGAGGGCAACTGTAAACAGCCTGATATGGATGAGCTGCTATACATGTGTCGGACTGAGCACCTATGCAGGCGGTTTGATGATGTCTCACAGCTACTATAGTCTTCCTTTCCTTCTTACCTGTGTTTTATATGTAGTTGCAACCGTACTTTACTACTTGTTCTTTGAAAAGATGGAGAAAGAGCAAAAAAACTTAGATATATTAGTCTGATTGAAATTGGAGAAAATAAAACAAAAAAATTGCCTGAAAAGTAATATTTTTGAATATTTGTAAATAGTGCAGGAAAAATTGCCATAACTGATTCGAAATTGTATGAAGTTAGTTAACTAAATTAAGTTAAATTGCGGCATCATTTGTCACTATGGGAGCACAGAAGGTAATTGATGCCATAACTTTTACAAATTGCCCAACAATTACTGAAAGTAACAATCAAATTTCTTTTTTTCAATTTAAAGGCTTTATCTATCTTATTTTTCATATGTTTTTATCTTATAATTGAATTTCAGATAGTCTGTTTAGGGTTGGATGACTGCCACATTTTGATTCGAACGTTTGAAAACTCAGAATAATTGCCGTAACTGGTGTTCAAGCTGTAAGTAAAATTAGTTAACTGAACACAGATGATCTACGATATCTTTTATTCGAAGCTTCACGCAAAATTAGTTAACCGAGTACAGGTGAACTGTAGTTCCTTTATTTTTAAAACATAAGGCCTTGTACTAGTTGTTTCTTTCTTATTGACTTCATATTTTTAATTAAGGTAAAATGTAAGATATTTTTTCCTGAACGTTAACCAAAGCAAGGTAATACAATTTGTTAATATAATAACATCAAATGACATGAAAATAAAGAAAAGTGTTAAATATAAGTTCATCATATTCATCTATGTCTAAGCGAACAGACAAAAACAAAAAAGCCTCCTAAATTTGTGAGTTGAACGCATAACTCCTGAATTCTTCACCTGTGTGTGCAGCAGGTGGAGAATTTTAGGTGTTTTCGCGTTCAAGTTATAATTCAAGATTTCTCGTTTTACTCATGTGTCAGTGGTTTAAAGTTTATCAAGGGTAGAGCTTCTTAAAAGTTTATTGCTTGTAAGGGTACATTAATGAGTGTATTATTTATTTAACGATATAGTTGTAAGTTTTGAGAATTTGACTCCTTTTAACGCTATTATGGATTCAGCAAGTTCTGCAATATCTTCACCTTTTCCATTGAGAAAAATTAGTTCAAAACAATTTTCACGATCAAGATAAACACGCACTGAGGATCTTATCAGGTGTGAATAATTGTGCTGAGTGTTTGTTAAAACGTTTGAAAGTCCTTTTTTTGTATTGTCATAGATAACTGCAATTGTTCCTATACGATCGCCTTTTACGTCATTTATCCATTCGTAATGGAAAATATAACTTTTGATAGCGTCTCTCATGCCTTCCGACCGGGAAGGATAACCTCTTTTCTCAATGATTTCATCGAATTTATTCAAAAGATTATCGGGAAGAGAAACCCCTATCCTCATAAGTTCTGTTTCTATTATATCACCCACCAGACAGTTTAACTTTGATCATAAATAACACACTATTTATTGTGTGTATTACTATATATGCTTTATTCACTTAAAGATTAATATATAATAAATTAATTAGTAAGGAAATTATAATTAAAGGGTGCTTTAGCAATAGAAAACAAGCAAGAAATAAAATAACGTAGCTGTTTTTGTATAGTAAAGTGATCTTTTTGCAAAGCAAATTGACATAAAGGTATCGATGCCTATTTTGGGAATTAGAAAAATTGGGACTAATCAAAATAATTAACTTTGATCATACTAATCTGATATTCACGACTCTGTTTAACTTTGATCATACCAATCTGATATTCATGACTCTGTTTAACTTTGATCATACTAATCTGATATTCACAACCCGGTTCCAAAACCCAGTGATTTTTACATTTCTTGATTGAAAATCTGAATTAGCAAGAAGAACCCGGTTTTCATCAAAATCAATATCCGATATCTAAGGACTTCAAACCCGAAGTCGTATTACAAGGATTGTGACCAGTTACAAAATCCAGTGATTTTGAGTTTCACATCCATCACTGGATTTTGGTACTGAGTCATATTCACGCTTTAATTGTAAAAGTTTGATTTTCATTTTTTAAAAGCCCCTTCAAAAATATTGTGGAACAAAAGAACTTATTCTCCAAAATAACACGTATCCCTATTTTTCAGTTTTTTGCATTTTCACTCATATTCATCATTTTCAAAATTTCAAATTTCTAGTTAGACTCTATGGCCATATACCTGCTTTCCTGCTACCCAGGTTTCAGTAACAACAGGAGGGTTTTTAGGGTCAAGATTACCTTCAAGGACTACAAGATCCGCGACCATACCTTTTTTCAGCATACCACGCTCTTTTTCCTGGCCACCGGCATAAGCGCCCCCTGCGGTATACATCCAGAGCCACTGCTCAAAGGGAAGCACTTGGTCCGGAAAGATAACATTACCTGCTCCATCGCTCATAGTTGATCCCATCACAGAACCCTGAATCGGGTCACGAGCATCCATAAATCCTCCGGGATCGTCACTGCTGGAGGCCACAGTTACTCCTCCCTTCACAAGGTCACCGTAGGCATACCACTTTTCATCATCTAACACAACCTGTTTTCTATTTTGCGCCCTGGACAGAAACTGAGGTTGGATGCATGCACAACCGCCCATGGCAGCAAGGCGTTTGATCTGGGATGTACTTATGAGGGTTACATGTTCCAGGCGTGGGCGCATTTCAAATCCCACTGGAGCTCGAGTAACAGCATTTTCGAATGCTGTAAGCACCACATCGGTTGTTGCATTCCCAAAAGAATGGACACATACACGGAATCCTTTTTCTGTCGCTGCAATGAGCATTTCCTCAAAATCATCCCGGTAGCTACCGCTGTTTATAGTCTGCCCTCCGATTTTAAGACAAAAGGCTACTGTTTCTGCTGTTGCACCGTCAGCGAATAATTTGACAGGACCCACACGCAGCCTTTCATCACCCGTTCCGGTGACCGGCCCCTGAAGCCTATAACTCAGCTGATTGTCCAGAACGGCCTCTCCATGCGGCATCATAAGCACCGAGACCGGAAGCCGTTCTTCATCGCGGAGCTTATTATATGCCGCCTCAGCAACCGGTGTGACGCCTGGGTCATGAATAGCAGTGATACCGAATTTGAGAAGCTCTTTAGCACGTGCCTCGATGAGATCTGCAAGTTTTCCCGTGTCCGTTTCCATCACCAGTTTGAACGCAGGAACCTGAGCATACTCCACAAGCACGCCTGTTGGCATTCCGTCACTTTCCCGGAGAATAGTTCCGCAGCGAGGATCCGGAGTTGATCGGGTGATGCCCACAAGTTCCAGCGCCCGGCTATTTGCTACACTCTGATGGAAGGTAGCCTGGATAAGAAGAATCGGCCTGTCGGAGCTAATCTCATCCAGATCGTTTTTCGTCAGGTCGAACCCGCCAATCTTGGCATCGAGCCAGCCGAAGCCGACAATCCATCCTTTTCCCGATTTTCTTCGGGCCTGCATTCGAATTTCCTCCAGTACGGACTCCTTTTCAGTTAAGTCTATCAGGTTCGCCCAGGTAGGGAAAAAGCAACCGAATGAGGACAGATGGTTATGAGAATCAATGAAAGCAGGAAGTAGAATCCGGTCTTTCAGGTCGTGAATTTCCGCATCAGGATAAGCTTTAAGGAGACTTCCATCGCCAACGGCTACAATATGACCTTCCTTGATAACTACGGCTTCCACGTATTTTTGTTCGGAGTCCATAGTAAGTATCTGCCCACCCGTGAATACAATCATCGAATCGTTCTTTGCGTCAATATTATTTTTCATAATAGATCTCTTAAAAGTCTCATTTTCTACTGTCTACTATTTTTTGGCGATAGCTGATTTTATTCCACTATTGCACTAGCGAAATATGACAGGCAGCATAATGGGCGGCCTTCATTGATTCCCTGGAAATAGGTTTTTTTATAATCATCACTGGTAACATTGCAAACCTGAGAAAAACCACGCTGAACAATGAATGTTTCCAACATTCCGTCCTTGACGCCGAACTTATAAGGCTCACCCTGCTGTGCCATGTCTTTTTTAGCATTCATTATTGCAATCTGGTCGCATGCCGTACACTTCACGCCACAAATTCCGTTTGTTCTATCAATACTGGATTCATAGACATAATCGAAGATAATTGCACTCCCGAAACCCGAATTTTTTGCAATAAAACACAGCATCTCATCTACGGCTTTTGGCTGAAGGTAGTAGATGAGCCCTTCCATGATAAAAACGGTCTTCTGCGACCTTTCGTATCCATGTTCTAACAGCCGATGACTGAAATCTTCACTCTCAAAATCAACCGAAACATATTCTACGTGATTCGGGAGTGAGCCGAAGATATCTTTGATTTTTTCGATTTTTATGCTTTGAGTCTCAGGATGGTCAACCTCAAAAACCCTAACCTTACTGAGTCCTTCGATTCTGTATGCCCTAGTATCGTACCCTGCACCCAGAATGACAAGCTGTTCAAGCCCTTCATTAATAAACTTTTCAATAAGGTCATCAAAATATCTGACTCTTGCTGAAAGTGAGTTGTGTACTCCAGGGAATGGAGTTTTAGAAGGATCATGAGCTGCCATTTCCAAAAACGTCAAGTATTGCTGACTAAGAAAGCGGACGGCAAATGGGTCATAACAGATGCGTTCGCCCTCTGGCTTGAGCGATTCAAGAGCTCTGACGAATGCTACGTTCTCGGCTGTAATGCTTGACCCTTTTCTCTTTCCGCTAGCCTCAAGAATTCTGTTTTCCGTATTGTCCGATTTTTCCATGGAAATCCAGCCTCTTACATATGTTTATGCTTTTCTTGCTTTTTTCTGGTTATCCCGGTTTTATCCAAACTCTAACTTTTTCCTTNNNTAGTAACTTTAGTGTTTTATTGGTAAGTTATATATAAATTGACACCAAAACGTGAAAGGGTGATTGTTTGTCAAAGATGCTTCCGGAATACAGAGAAGAAGCAAAAAAGAGAATTGTTGAAGCAGGACTGGAGGTAATGTATGAGAAAGGATACTGCAACGCTACAATGGAAGATATCGCCAGTCGACTTAATGTCAGCAAACCCGCTCTCTACCGATACTTTAAAAATAAGGATGAACTCGTCATAGAAAGTGCAAATTATCTGCAGACACAATACCGTAATATAAAAGCAGACTGTAATTCTAACGTCTGTCCGGTTGATGCCTGGATAGAAATCTTCGATCAGATAATGTCACCTGATATTAAAATACATGCGTTATATTTCGAGATTCTAGGGATGACAGTACACAAACCTGAGGTCGGGAAAAGGTCAACTGAAGGCATGAAGCATGGTCTTGACCAGCCAACTCATGAAATTGAAGAACAACAGCAGAAAGGCATTATTCCGTCCGAGACCGATCCGCGTACCCTTGCAGTTGCTCTTGTGTCACTGTTTAACGGAATGCGAGTTCTTATCCTTCTTGGTATTGATTGGAAAGAAGTCCGCTCTCGGTGGATCGAAATAATCCGAAATTTATTTGGAATAACTCAAAAAGGAGAGCAGGTGGAGTGCCCCAGGGATTGTAAAAGATTTGAAGCTTGCAACACTACACCAGAAGCATGAATGTAATCTTCTCAAGAAAAGTTCCCGTTTAAGTATAGTAGCCCCACTGGAAAACTCCCCTGAAGATATCGCAAATGTAATGTCTTATCTGGGCAGAGAAGCCGTCTGATGTATTACCAGATTCAATATCGTTTCTATTTTCAGGTTCAGTATCTTCACAGTTCTCAGATTCAGTATCTCCCCAATTATCAGGTTCAGTATTTTTTCCACCTTCATGTCCAGTATCCTCTTTATCACTTTCCAACTTAACTAACCATGCGTTTCCATTTTTAACGCCTGCAGCTACATATCCACTGTCTGAAGTCTGTTGAATGGAATATAGCGTGCAGTTTGAAAATATTTTTATCCACTCCTGGTTACCTTCACTATCTGTCTTAAGTATGAAAGCAGCGCCTTCAGTCTCAGATGAACAGGATTCGGTATACTTCCCAGCTAGTACGTAACTATTATCAGAAGTCACGGACAAAGAAAAAGCAGAATCATCCAGCGGTCCACCAAAGGTTTTATTCCACTGCTCTTGACCATACTCGTTAGTTTTGATAAGCCATATGTCGGAATTTGTATTTGTCTCATTGAGATTAATTGAGCTGGCAATTACATATCCACCATCTGGTGCCTGCTTAACAGAAGTTAAAA
>DAQQ01000107.1:6457-12116 GCA_002508465.1 Methanosarcina sp. UBA7
TCATATTTAGTTAATCTGATATCATTATCAACCATAAGCAAATCGTATTGGCATTCAATTTCATGCTGAATTGTATCCCCAACTATATATCCTCCATCAAAGGTGCGTTCAACCATATACTGAAGGTAATCCCAGTGAGTAATATTATCAGACACTTTATTCCACATCTCATTTCCTTTTTTGTCAGTTTTGATCAACCAGGGTTCAGCATAACCAGAAGGAAATGTGTAACCTGATAATGCATAACTCCCATCTGAGGTCTGTCGGGTGAAGTATCCTTCATCAAAATAAGTTCCCCCGTAAGTTTTATTCCACTGCATATTCCCACTTTTATCAACCTTTATAAGCCAGGCATCTGGATAACCTTCTGTACCTTTACCGTATGAAGCTGTTGAACCCGCCACTATATATCCACCATCTGAAGTCTGCTGAATACACCAGGCACTATCTTCACCATTTCCACCAAAAGATCTGTTCCATTGTTCCGCAGGTTCTTCTATAGCTGCTACATTTGATACCTGTAAAAACAGAACTAAAAAAAGAAAAATTTGAAAAGTTCTGGATTCAATATTTTTGACCGCTGTGTCACCCCCAAAAACAGACTTTAACAGTTAAGTCATAACCTTACACTAAATATTTAAAGAGTGGCCTTAAAATATGAATATTAAGGGTTATTAATAGATAAAGTAAGGAAATATATCCATAGATTTGTTCGCCTTATTTCTTTCTCCTTTCGATTCTGGATCCCGTTTACGTTTTGAAAAGAAGTGGTGCAAAAATGATATATATTTTGTAACTATTCAGCCCATTCAAACGTGCCTAATGATATTGATTCTAGTGAAATAGCGGAATCCAAAAAATAATAGACGAAAAAGACAGAAACACAGTCACTCGCCAACAATATAAGAAAATCGATTTACAGAAATGTGTCAATTGAATTTTAGTAAAAATGGCTATTGATGTTGTTTTTCATAGGCTGAATAGTTACTATATTTTTAAATTTGGGAATAATGTTTTAATATGCTTTGATATTTGGTTAAAATCAAAATATTTAGAGAAATAGAACGATTATAAAAATACTTATCTAGCACTAGATCCTTGTACACATAAGTACATTAAAGAACAGAATAGTAACAAAAAGGAAACTGCTGTTAAATTAGGTAGATAAAATGGATTACGTACATGGATATTCTAACAGAGAAAATTCTCGACTCTATGATCAGGCAAATACACTCACTGTGTTATTACATCAGGATACTATATATCCACCAGGAAGCAGAGTGCTTGAAGCAGGCTGCGGAGTAGGTGCACAAACGGTAATATTGAGCAGAAACAGCCCCGAAGCCAGCATCACATCAATTGATATTTCAGATGAATCAGTTGAACAAGCAAAACTGTTGGCTAAAAAGGAAGGTGTGGAGAATGCTGATTTTCAGGTAGCTAATATATTCGCTCTACCTTATGAAGACGAGACTTTTGACCATATTTTCATATGCTTTGTACTTGAGCACCTTAAAAATCCCCTCGATGCTTTAATATCGGTAAAGAGGGTACTCAAAAAAGAGGGTACAATAACTGTCATAGAGGGAGATCACGGTTCAAGTTATTTTTACCCCAGGAGCGATGAAGCCCTGCAAGCAATAAAATGCCTGATCGATATCCAGAAACTTTTAGGAGGCAATTCCCTTATAGGTAGAGAAATTTATCCACTACTGAATCGAGCTGGCTTTAAAAATGTGAGCGTCTCCCCCAGAATGGTATATGTCGATTCCAGTAAACCTGATATGGTAGAAGGATTTACAAAAAACACTTTCACTGCGATGGTCGAGGGTGTCAGGAAGCAGGCGCTGGAACTAAAGATGATTGATGAAAAAACGTGGAATAAAGGCATTAGCGACCTCTACCGGACGGCAGGAAAAGAAGGCACGTTTTGTTACACCTTTTTTAAAGGAACAGCCATTAAGTAATTTCTCGGTAGATCTTTATATTCTTGGCTTTACAGGTCAGTCTGAAGTTGATCGCTTGATGAGACATGCGAGACTTTTAAGTAAGCGAACTTAGAATTAGTTATTTAAAAAGTTTTAATGTATTTGCGATGTTTTAGTAAAACTCTGTTTTAACTCCGTATACCGAGGCAAAACCATGAAAAATACTATAAAATATGCAATTTTTTTAGTTGGAGCTCTTTCTTTGCTGACATTAAATGCTTTTACACTGTCCGATCCTTCAGAAGACAGCAACAAACCCGAAAACAATAGTGAAGAACCATTGGTATTGGTATTGGCATATGTATAGATTTCATACCATACAGCCATGAGGAAGCGTGAAGAGTTGAGAAATTATTTCAACATAATTATAAATAATTTGATATAACAACGTCTTTTGGGATATTTAATTCTGTTGTTGATTTATAACAAAAATGAGTATTATTAACCTTCTCTTTTCCTGATTATTTAATTTTCCCATAAAATTGTATGGTTTATGTGAATAGAATTTTCATGATGTTTAATAGTCTATCAATATAACATATGACTCTTTGTATTTTCTTAGCGTAATCAACAAACTTCTTAAGTAAGTATACACTATTGTTAATTGGTAACTGTAGAGCAGTGTACCGAAAAAAGAAAAAGTAAGTAAGTGGGGGTTTAAGAAAAAAATGATAGAAAAAACCAATTCGTTCGCCTTGATCCGAGGCGAAAACGAAGAAAAAATTCTTATCACGTTGAACGACTTGAAGGAATATGGAGACGCTCAGTTTTCAACTCTTCCTAAAGTTGTAATGCCAGAATACGCCGACAAGGTGTTGATTCGTGTGATGGGCGGAAAGCTGAAAAAGCCATGTAGCCGCGCTGTAGTTGTTGGTTTGGAAACTCCAGCTCGTGTAATGATTCGCAATCTACGCACAATGCATCCGCCTGCTCATGTCGTTATCATAAGCCCGTTTCACGAGGATTTCAGGCCGATGGCAGCCGCGTATACAAAATGAATATTGATGAGTGTGTATATGAGTGTGTATGTGCAGTGCGTCTTCAGGATGCATCTGCTTTTTGCTATTTTCATTGTTCTGGAAAATCTTATGTCAATACTATACGTTTTTTGTAGAAAAATACTTTATCAATTAATAGATTCCATCAAATTTTGGTCATGGACTACTTAACTTTAAGGATGCTGTCAGATTTTTCGGATAAGCCCTTAGGCAAGATAGCCAGTTATTTATGTGAAAAAAATAATCCGAATATGGGGGAATTACTGATGGCATCGAAATTTTCTGCTGAGTTGGAACCTATAATAATGGACAAATTAAAGATTGCACTTGATGACCGTATTGATATTAGAATGTTTCTGGAAAAAGACTCAATCCTTGAAAAAGTGACACTTGAACTTGAGGCAAACGGACTGGTAATCACGGATATTCAAGAAGGCCCGGATGTCATAATAAGAGGGAACAGTGCAATAAAGGACCTTTCTAAAATAGAAGCAGTTGCAGAAGTCAACAGAATCGAACATGATCATCCCCTTTAATAATAGTCCTGGCACTAAAGAAGTTGGTTCTCAGAATTTAAAAATTATAGGACACTTAGAGGGCAAGTTTAGTTTAACTGACAATAGAAAAGTTATGGGAATGGATCCTATAATTATGACATGAGTTTATTATGAAACCTGAAGATCAAAGCATTGGAAGGAAGTAAAAAAGTGAGTGTTTATAGTAATGGCATTCTTTTATTCAGGTCCAGGAATGAGAGGCTAGAAGTAATGCTGGTTCATCCAGGTGGGCCAATCTGGTCAAAAAAAGACTATGGAGTATGGTCAATACCTAAAGGGCTACCCGAAAAGAATGAAAAACCTCTGGACACGGCAAAAAGAGAATTCAGAGAAGAAACAGGTTTTAAAGTTGACGGCAAGTTTATTGATCTGGGGGAACTAAATCAATCCAGAAATAAAATAGTGCATGTATGGGCTCTTGAGAAAGATTTGGATATAACAAATGTCATAAGTAATACATTTATTCTTGAGTGGCCAAAAAACTCCGGGAAAATACAGGAGTATCCCGAAGTCGATAGAGCAGGCTGGTTTGACGTTGAGCTCGCTAAGAAAAAAATAAGAAAAGAACAAATAGGTTTTATTGATAGACTTATAGGCATTATAAATTGCTCCCATAAGGAAAAGTACTTAGACAAGGAAAAAAGATACAAGCAGACTACACTATTTTAAAAAATGAACAAATTTGATGATCCAAAGAGAAAACTTATCAAAGAGAAAACTTATGAGACTACGCTTACCATAATACTTACAAAATTACTCAATACTTACAATTTTAAAACTCTATCTTAGGTCACTTGCATACCTGTTTTGTTATTAAAAGTATGTAAAAAAATATTTTTCGATCATCATTGCTCTGTAAATACCTTAGTTTTGTAACTGTCGTTTACTTTAAATATTTTTTAAAGTAAATGATATCTTCTCCATCATGCCTTTTTCTATATTCAATTTTAACTGGCTTAAAGTAGTTTTTAATTACTAGAGATAGCATATTTTTATTATCCGCAAAAACAGCGACCTCAATAGACTTAAAACCTTTTTCCATTGCTTCGTTTATTGCTGTATCTAGAAGCAGACCACCGATACCCAGATTTCTGAAACTGCTAAGAAGGCAAAGATAGCTGAAACAAATTGCAAGGTGTAGGCTGAAGAATTTACCACCTTTAAGAGCTCCTGGAAAAAAGAAAAAATCTGCTACGAAGAAAAGGGACGCTTTCAAAAAGTTTTGTGAGTTAAAAGAAGATAATTCTTCTTTTTCTTATGTCCTGTGTCAATAAGGTTGTCGTAGCAGGAAGAGAATTAACTGATTGTTATTATTTCTTGCGAGAAAATTTAATATTGTCGGTTTTTCCAATTTTTCAAGAATCTCTAAAGTCAATTAGTTTTGGCTGATTGGTATGTTTGCAGCCACTAAAATAAGAAAAAGAGAAGAGAAATTGACTGAGTATAAAATTTAAAAATACGTTATACAACATAATCTTCTTCAATATAGTCTTTTTCGATTCCTTCTTCTTCAAAACACAGGCTCAATTGCAGTTTTCATGGGACCTTCGGAATTCAACCCTATTTAGTAGATCTTGCTCTCAAATACATAAAACACAATCTGTCAATACGATCCCATACAACATCCCATAAAAATCTAGCATAAGAGAAAGGATAATTCACCCAAAAAACCAATTTTCTAAAAAGTGATAGATCTCCATAGCCCTCTACCCACATGGATTCACTTAGAAATCCTTTCCAGATAAGAGATTTCTGCATATGTTTCCATCGCCTGAACATATGGGCTATTATGAGTAAGAATGTACAAGCGATTGCGAATTGTCTTTTCGTCATTCTTTTCACCCTCAATGACTTAACAAACTTAATAAAACACTCTGAAATAGGGTAAAATTTTCTCTATTTAGTCAAATAGACTTAAAATCAACATTTTTGGGAGTAAAATTATTTTTTTGAATTATCAAGATTTTTAAAAGGATGTGAATCCTTCCTTCCGATCGCCTGATATGTTTAATTACATATCTCTTTTCCTATAAATTGTATTCTGACAAAACCTACAAAATTTTCAATGTATTTTAATCGACAAGTAGTGCAATATTATATGATGAGATTATATGAT
>DAQQ01000107.1:12208-13911 GCA_002508465.1 Methanosarcina sp. UBA7
AGATTATATGATGAGATTATATGGTTGAGGTTATAAGGTTGAGATTATATGGTTGAGGTTACCATGATTAAATATTCAGTATGACAAATGATTGCGTTTTTGAGTAAGGAACGCAAATTAGCTACAGTTGTTGCACTGAAGTTCGGGACAAAAAACCTGAAAACTGCTTTACTAGCATTTAAAAACAATATAAACCTGATAATAGAAGACGACTTTAACTTATAAGTTTCATAATTATCTTATTTGTAGACTGGTACGNNTATTCTCTTTTCATATTATTCGCCTGAACACAGATGTTTTTTATAAACTGAAATTCTTTAATATTGTAGGAAAAGCTTAGAAAAAATATTAATTTATACAATATAAATAAAGTAGTACATATCATGAAATATGTTTTGAAAAGTGTTTCAAGTTTTTTGTAGTGTCGGCTGTTCGGTGCTTAAAGATTAGTGCGTAGCACTGGAGGCTAAAATTTTGAACAAAACCAAAAATTCATTATTGAGCTCTCCCAAAACTAATTTATTTGAAAATAAATATGTTTTTAAAGTTGATTTTCATAAATTATTTTCATAATCTGAAACTTTATTGATTACCAGGAATACAGGATTCAGATAAGTAATTTTAAGTTTTGGTATCAGCTCAATATAAAAGCACCATTTATAAAAGCTCGAAATGGCAAGTAAATATTAATTTTTTCAACTTTATTTAACAACAACACTTTTGTGAACCCACAACAATCCATTATAACCATCACACCTGATAGTCATGCAACTAATATAAAAACCAGTCTTTGGAAACGTGTGTGTAGGATTTTTTAGTGATGAAGTTATTTTTGTTCCTTGTAGAGAGGTTCCATCTCCAAAGTCCCACCTGATATATGTCTCTTTACCTTTTGACAGGTCCTTAAATTGTACTAGTCGAGGATCAGTACTCGAAGCGGCTACCGCCGTATAATCAATATAATTATTTCCACCGGATATTCGGGCTGTCGCTGGTGGAGTTCCTGCACCGAGAGGAGTCATAGTTACAGTACATTTTGCAGAGGCTCCTTCCGACAATAAGGCCAGTATCATTAACACGGTGAAAACAGATACTGTTATTTTCCATACAGACTTTTTATTATTTTTCATATAATCTTCCTGTTTTTTTTAATTTTTCTCTGGGAGTACCCGAGTGAAAAATGACAGGAGAAATTAACTTATAAGTATACTTATTTTCAAAAGATGTAATAAAAAACGCAATGGAAATTTAAAGCTTTATAATGCTTTATCTTTTTATCTAAAAGATGATAACACTATAAATTCATTTATTATTATTGTCAATCCTTAAAAGTTTGAAAACAAGGATTATGAGGATGTTATATAACTCTGGATCTCAAGACAGTTCTTTATTTCCAGTAAGAATCGGCGATATCTCCACAATTTACTAGAAATTATCTATTTCAGGTTATGGTTATGATCAACTACACAGTAC
The DNA here is from genome assembly GCA_002508465.1 of Methanosarcina sp. UBA7. Taxonomy (GTDB): domain Archaea; phylum Halobacteriota; class Methanosarcinia; order Methanosarcinales; family Methanosarcinaceae; genus Methanosarcina. The sequence goes on from DAQQ01000107.1 coordinate 13,682, forward strand.
CAATAGCCATTATTCTCAACCTACCTACTAGTCGCCTCATCAATTCCCCTATTCTGTTCTGTATACACATCTCCCAGTATACTCAAACGTAATTATTAAAAAGAATTAATAAATCCAAGGGAATTTTATTGCATCCTGAAATAATTTTACGATTTAATTGTATAAAAGCCAACCGATAATAAAATAGATAATAAAACAGATAATAAAATAGATAATACGATAGATAATAC
>DAQQ01000205.1:0-6249 GCA_002508465.1 Methanosarcina sp. UBA7
AAAAAGAACAATAGAAAAAGAACTGCAGGAGAAGGACAGATGCTTTACAGAAAAGTTCCAAAGAACGGAGACAAACTTTCGATACTTGGGTTCGGATGCATGCGCCTCCCTGTGAAAGAGGATGGAACAATTGATGAGGAAAGAGCTACCCGGCAAGTTAGATACTCAATCGACCAAGGAGTTAACTATACGACACGGCCCGGCCGTATCACATGGGAGAAAGCGAACCTTTCCTTGGGTGAGCCCTTGCAGCTGGTTACAGAGAAACTAGAAGGACCTGACCTGGAGCAAAAAATGGCCATAACTAAACAATTCTTTAAAAAAGATATTTAAAGAATATTCATAATCGTGATAGTGCCATAACTCCAAAAAACTTCCGATTTTATATGGTCGAAGCCAGTTAAAGAGAGATTAATGACCCAGCACACTTTCGATGTAATAACACTTTTTTTGTTTTTTGTACCTTAATCGAGTCCAGATGCACAGGTTTTTTACTACTTACTGTACTATTCACTATACCTTTCTGTTTGAGTTTGACTGGTATTTTTATGATATTTAATAAATGTATCAAGTACATCCGGCACCAATGCAAGGAGAGTCTGGTTCCAAATGATAATTGTGTATACTCCGGTTTACAAAAAGAGGGTCTGCATATGTGTCTGTACTTGATGTGCAGTTCTGGTAATTACCTGCAGAGTTATTGTACAAACAGTTATTTTCCAGCACAAAAGCATCTGTTTCAGGGAGATAATTGATTATTGCATATCCAGTTCCATCAGGATCTATTTTACGCTTCTGGGTGTTTACAATTATGTTCTTACGAACAATTGTTGTGTGTTCCGTTCTTGCGGGTGAAAGACTAGAACGAGTTTCATAGGTAGGATAGGTTTGGATGCCTATGGGAGACATGTGAATAATTGCCGCATGATATACCTCGTCAAAGACGTTGTTTTCGATGAGAGTATCATAAAATCCACTTGTTATTATACCTCCTACACAGTTATTATTTGGGTTCATGCCAGTATTATAAAAGATATTGCGAAAAACATGGACGTTCTGGGCTTCCTCCCTGGGATAGGACTCTAACCAACCTATTAACCAGATTCCAGACCCATAAATGTCGTGGATAATGTTATTATATATCTCTACGTCGTTAACAGTCCCTGTTGTTTTCTCAACCATAATGCCAGAATCTCCTCCGCTCCAGTGATAAAAAGAGTCAATTACGTTATCATGAAATCTTATGTGGTTTGAATTTAAAACTCTAAGACCGCAATCAGTCCTGATAGTTATTTTATTATTCCAGGCTTCCAAGTTCTGACAATCTTCTGCAAAAAAAGCATTATGACCCATTTTATAGATAACGTTATTGTAAAACTGAACATTGTAACTTCGGTCTACTTTCAATCCTTCTCCATGCCCGTCATGCATATACATATCATGAACTTTGATATCCGTGGAATTGGAGAAGTAGATCATGTTATAAAATCCATACCCAGTTGGTTTATCCAGATTATTGTCATGGTTTCCGTCGATTTCAAAGCCTTCTATAGTAACTTCATGTATCCCGGTGCTGTTCATCTGCGTTATCATGGGCTTACCCACTGGCCAGTTTGCATTGTCTTCGAGTTTTACTACAGCCGTAGAATCTCCTTCTAAGGTTGTATTATTTCCAATGAGAATACTATCTGATATAACGTATGTAAATGGACCTTTAAAATAAACGGTTGTAAGGTACGGGTTTTCTGAAACATATTTAAGGGCTCTGTTTATCTCTACCTGATCATCAACTCCATCACAGTTGAAATCTCCACTTCCGTTTCCTGCTACATACACAGTCTTACTCTGTATGGGGCTACCAAGGTTTAAATTATCAAAATCGAGTGGATTGTATATAGTCTTATTTTCCATTATTGTGGGCTGGTTATCCTGTTCAATAGCTGCCGAAGCCGTAGATGAAACAATAATTAAAAATAAACTCAGAATCGCTGATACCAAGCCTGTTAAAAGGTGATTTTTTACCTGTCTCATTATTATATTCCTTCATCTTCTTTTTATTTTTCATTTGATAAATGTTAATATAATCTTTTAAATTATATAGTTAAAATTTTCCATTAAAACATAATATTTAAAAATTAATATAATATGAAAGAACTTATAACATTTTTTCAATTTACTGTGAGGCTGGTCCCAATACTTAAATTACTTATCTGAGTCCTGTATCCCGAATAATCAATCAAGTTTCAGATCACGAAAAATAACTCAAGGAAAAAAGGAAAAACATAAAAAATTAAAATACGATTATATAAAAATAAAATTGGTTTTGGGATAAACTTTAAAATAAAAATTAACTCATTATATGCTGAAGGATAAACAGATCTTCTGACATCAAATTTCCCATTCAATAACTTTTTGAAATTATAATTTCCAGAAAATCCGGAATACTGCCAAACTTGTTAAAGTAGCAAAAAGCCTCCGATCCTAAAACTTAACTCTAGCCGTCCTTCCAACTAAATTAGTATTTTTATTAGGAATTACCCCATTAATCCGCTTGAGCGAGCGAAGTTAGCGAGACGGGACTCGGGTGACGGGACTCGGGTGACGGGACTCGGGTGACGGGACTCGGGTGACGGAACTAGGGTAACGAAGCGTAATTCAGGTGTAGAAACCCTTAAAATAACATAAAAGCTTAAAACAAAGGGGTAACGGAAATGCTATACCGAAAAATGCCAAAGAACGGAGACGAACTTTCGATACTTGGATTCGGATGCATGCGCCTCCCTGTGAAAGAGGATGGAACAATTGATGAGGAAAGAGCCACCCGGCAAGTTAGATACGCAATCGACCACGGAGTTAACTATATTGACACGGCCTGGCCGTATCACATGGGAGAAAGCGAACCTTTCCTTGGACAGGCCCTTGAAGCTGGTTACAGAGAAAAGATCAGGCTTGCTACGAAACTTCCCTCCTGGACAATAAAAAAGAAAGAGGACATGGATCGTATTCTAAATTCGCAACTTGAAAGGTTGAAAACTGACCATATCGATTATTACCTTGTGCACGGGCTTGTAGGGCTTTTATGGGACAAAATGGAAAAGCTTGAAGTGCTGGATTTCCTTGACAGGGCAAAGGCTGACGGCCGGATTGTCAATGCCGGTTTTTCATTCCACGGGACTATTGACGATTTCAAACGAATCGTGGATGCGTATCCCTGGACTTTCTGCCAGATTCAGTATAACTTTCTGGACGAAAAGAACCAGGCAGGAACGGAAGGGCTTGAGTATGCCGCTTCAAAGGGCCTGGGAGTTATTATTATGGAACCCCTGCGTGGAGGCAAGTTGACGAATCTCGTGCCTCCTGAAGTTCATGAGATCTGGAATGAAGCATCTGTGAAGCGCACACCTGCAGAATGGTCCCTTCGATGGATATGGAACCGTCCAGAGGTTACGGTTGTACTATCAGGCATGAATGAGGAGTTGCATATTGAAGAAAACCTGAAAATAGCATCTGAGGCATATCCGAACTCCCTGACTGACGCCGAATTGCATCTTGTAAAAAAAGCGGAACAAAAATACAGGCAACTTATGAAGATCGCCTGCACGGGCTGCAGATATTGTTTACCCTGCCCTTCAGGCGTCGATATTCCCGGCTGCTTTGAGATCTACGATAACTTTTATCTGTCAGGCAATGAGAGTGAAGCAAAACTTATGTATGCGGCAAAACCCGGAGGAATTATAAGAGGTGATGTCCCTGGTTATGCCTCCCAGTGCATCCGGTGCGAGCAATGTGTTGAAAAATGCCCACAGCACCTGGATATTCCTTCCCTGCTCGAAGCTGTGAAGGAAAAATTTGAGGGAAAAGACCTCAAAGGATGGAAGATTCTGGCGAAAAAGACGTTCAGAAAGGAATAAAAATAATTTGAAATGTATAAAGACGTAACCGTTCTGAAAGTTCTACTGCTTTTTATTTTCTTTTATTAATTTTTTATTAACTATTATTAACTTTTATTCAGCACTCCTTACCTATCGAAAAAGCTTTTCCAAGATTACACCCAATGCCATAATAGTCTCTACTTCCAGGGTTGTATATTACAGGTCTGATTTTCTCAATATCAGGGTTTCCTTTTTCGTCGAGCACGGATTCATCGGCTTTAATATCAAGGATTTCTCCTACAAACAGGGTATGTAGCCCTATCTCAAAGTTATGCAGAAGCTTGCACTCGAGGATAACCGGAAACTCACCTACGTAAGGAGCAGGTACAAGCTCACTTCTTACCGGCGTCAAGCACGTAGCCTCAAACTTATCTTCGTCCCTTCCGCTTGTAATGCCGAAGTAGTCGGCCTGCTTTACATAAGCTTCTGACGGGATACTGACCGTAAATGCCCTGTTTTCCATGATCCCTGCATAGCTGTAGGTCGCTTTTCTTAAGGATACGCTGATACATGGAGGATTGGAACAGCAGATTCCTCCCCAGGCTGCAGTCATGCCATTTGGCTTTCCATTCATGTCATATGTACCGACAACCCAGGCTGGAGTCGGAAATGCGAGTGGTTTTGCTCCTACTGATTGTTTCATGTTTTTACTTTTCTTTTCGATAGTACAAAATGCTTTCGTGACTTATCATCATGTGTTTTGTTACTTGAAAGTTTTATGGCAAATTTCAGGAGAATTTAAGTTTTTAATTCAGGTACTTTTTAATTCAGGTACTTTTTAATTCAGGTACTTTTTAATTCAGGTACTTTTTAATTCAAGTGCTTTTCTTAAATCTGCAATATGTACCATTTTTAAATGCTTGTGTTCATGTATAACTTCACATAAGAATTTCAATTATACTTATACATGAAACTTATCACAATTATACACGACGCTAATCTGCACTTATCTACTAAACTCGTCTGTACTTAAATTTATAGAAAGCCTGTCATCTTTAATGTTTCTAAATATTTATTATCTTCAGAGTCTTAAAGATAATTTTTCAATGAGGGTTGCTGCGCCAGTTTCAATAATTTTCCGATTTTTTTCGTCGGGCACTCACAGCCCCGAAAATATGCAATCAGTTAAAAGTTATTGAGTATTTTGTATAGTTGCCGTTATATAATATGCGAGCTATAAGATAGATACAGGAGTACTAAGTTCATTACTCCCCTTTCTTGAGAAAAACATGTTGAGGGACTCTTTGGAAAGGGAAAAATTATGGGGGTGCAAGATTGCGAAACGTGAACAAGTACGGTAAGCTATTGCTTAGTGCATATATCATGAAGAGAATGAAGTCAGGCGGATCTTCAGGGAAAAGGGGAATTTTACATAAATATGCTAAGCTGGCCCTAGGCGCGTATATCCTGAATAAACTTAAATCAGGGAAACTTGAAAAGGAAATCAAAGCTGAATTAGAGCCGGAAGAAATGATTAGTGAAGAAAAAATTGAAACTGGTAAGGGGAGGCCTTCAATGGGAATAGGTAAAATAATTATGGGTGCTCTTGCAGGCGCAACACTCATATATGCTGTTAAAAGACATACTGCTAAAAAGAGAGCGCATAAAATCGCAGTGGAATGAGCCTGGAAGGGCATAGGCCGGCACAAAATGAGTAAGTGGTATAAACTCCTGCTTGCTGTGCTTGCAGGAGCTGCCATTATCATACCGTTAAAAACATTTGTGCTACAGCAGGCTCCTTCCAGAAACTTTAAAATCGTTTTTCATTTTTAGAAGCAGAAGCAGGTTCCCCGAAAGGTAAAATCGATATATTCTGAGATGCAGACCTTTGCTTTCAAGCGTGACCTCCCTATATGGACCGAGTTCGACATATGCTTATGAACAATGCAACAATTACGAAAGAAAACGTAATAGTTAGAAGTTATGCTTTAGAAGAGCCTGTATACGGATTACTGGACACAGAGTCCAGAATGTTGATGTAGCCGACAAAAATGTAAGAGGTATCTGAAAAGGATCTGCTATTGAATGAAAATAAGTGTAGGCTGCTGACGTATTTGTTTAATGGGACCAAACAATAATAGAGTTGGAAATTTAATTCCGTTTACTGAGATTGAATTATAATTAAAAGCTTGAAAGACTTCATAGAGTTTTTTTCAAAATTATACATAATTCTATTAAACCAATGTCTGAAAATAGAGAAATTAAGATCAATAAATCTAAACGGAATCCATTGGTCATCGGTTAAGGAAAAATCGTCATCAGTTGCATTGATTTTCATAAAATTTGTTAAATTATTCATCAAATGCAAAACTGGAAT
>DAQQ01000205.1:6256-13617 GCA_002508465.1 Methanosarcina sp. UBA7
CTTAACCGAATACAAATGAAACGGAATCTACTTTTTTGGTTAAAATTATAAATAGTAGAAGTTTTTGAAACATGCTCATCATAAGCTAATAGGTAACTACTATGGGAAATATCAACTGATTATTAAGGAACCACCTTAATTTTAGATTACAGTTTATTTTGTTGATATTTTTTCGTTTGATGTTTTATTCATTTGTATCGGCAAATCTTAACCCCTCCAAGACTTTATTTGATGTATGAATTACAGCCATTATGAACTATGGAAGTACTACAATAGGGCAAGCTGAAGGAACTTTTCATAGAAAAACTTCTTTTATGGTATACTCATAATCATGTTGTTAAAACAATCAAACAAGTCTAAGCGAGAAGGAAAATTCTAATAATTATTAAAAGTAAAATTTTAGTTATCATCGTTGTTTTGTAACATCACTACATTTATAGGGATTTAAATCTATGTAGTGATGTTTACACTTATTTTATCACCAGGTTTTGGAGTTGAGTCGAAAATAATCTCGGGATAATACGGGAGTTTTAGGAGTAATTTGTCAAATACAGTCAAAAAAAATACATATTCCACGAACTATTTTACAAAAACTTTTTAATAAACAATATAACATTTTAATAAACAATGTATTTATTTCTCTTTAATATAACAAGTCCTGATAGGTAACAATTATTGAATCCGGTTAACTTGAGTTTTTGAATTAATTTTATATTCGGAAAGGATTGAAATGGAAAAAAGTTTGAGAAAATCTGGGATTGACATTGTTGGAGAGGTGCCCTGGGGAACGCACTTCTGTCAATTTTACCAGACAAAAAAGGATTTGGTTGATATACTGGTTCCCTACTTCAAAGCAGGGCTGGAAAATAATGAATTTTGTATGTGGGTTACATCAGAGCCTATGGAAGTGGAAGAGGCAAAAGAAGCTCTTAAAACGGATATTCCTGGGATTGATGTTTATCTGGAAAAAGGGCAGATTGAGATTATTCCTTACACTGATTGGTATGTCAAAGAGGGGATCTTCGATTCGCAGAGGGTGCTTAATGGTTGGATTGATAAACTCAATAGAGCTCTTGCTGACGGTTACAATGGTTTGAGGTTGAGTGGAAACACTTTCTGGCTGGAAAAAACAGACTGGAACAGTTTTGTTGATTATGAAGAAGAGATAGATAGCATCATTGGTAACTATTCCATGATAGCCCTGTGCACATATTGCCTCGCGAGGTGCAGTGCAACCGAAATTATTGATGTAGTTACCAACCATCAGTTTGCCCTGATTAAAAAAGAAGAGAAATGGGTGCAAATTGAGAGTTCCAGGCGCAAAAGGGAAGAAGAAAAAGTTTTTCAAGCCACACAGCACTGGGAATCTACCTTTGATTCCATGCCGGACCTGATAGCCATACTTGACAATGAATATCATATTGTTCGTGCAAACAAGGCAATGGCGTCAAGATTATGGTTAAAACCGGAAGAGTGTATAGGGTTAACCTGTTATCATGCCGTGCACGGGACAGCTGAGCCTCCCTCTTTTTGTCCGCACAGGCTGTTGCTTGAGGATAAGTTTGAACATACTGCGGAGATTTGTGAGAAATGTCTGGGTGGTTATTTCATAGTAAGTGTCTCGCCACTTCATGACTCCAGAGGAAAAATTATTGGGAGTGTACATGTTGCCCGTGATATTAACGAACGGAAACAGGCTGAAGAAGCTCTGATAAAGAGTGAAAATGAATTCCGGACGCTGGCAGAAAATTCTCCTGACATAATTGCTCGCTTCGACATAAAAAATCGCCATATGTATGTAAATCCTGCAGCTGTCGAAGTTTATGGCTATTCTCAGGAAGAAATCATCGGAAAAAATCACTGCGAACTGGGAAAAGACTCTGAATTGGTAAAATTCTGGGAACAACATCATCAGAGCGTTTTTGCCACAGGAAAACCCGAAACAATGGAATTCCAGTACAGATCGCCTCAAGGAAAAGAATACTATTTTAATACAAGAATAGTACCTGAGTTTGTTAACGGTAAAGTGGCTTCCGTTCTTGCAATCTCTCGTGATATAACAGACATAAAAGAAGCTGAAGTCAGGTTAAAAGAAACTCTTGATAATTTAGAAGAATTAGTCGAAGAAAGGACATCCGAAGTTGAAATGGCTTATAATTCTTTGAAAGAGAGCGAAAGGAGTCTTTCTGAAGCTCAGAGGATGGTACATCTTGGAAACTGGGATTGGAATATTGTAACTAATGAATTATACTGGTCTGATGAAGTTTATCGTATCTTTGGGCGCATCCCTCAAGAGTTCGGGGCAACTTACGATGCGTTTCTTGAATATATACATCCAGAAGATAGAGATTATGTAGATCGGGCCGTTAAAGAAGCTTTTAACGGAAAAAACTACAGTGTTAACCATCGGATTATCTTAGCCAGTGGAGAAGAGCGTATAGTACATGAACAGGCCGAGGTTATTTTTAATGAGGGAAATCTTCCTGTCCATATGAGAGGAACAGTTCAGGATATTACCGAGCAAAAAATGGCTGAAAAAGCCTTAGAGCTGGCTAACGCGTATAATCGCAGTCTCATTGAAGCCAGTATAGATCCCTTTTTAACTATCGGTCCAGATGGTAAAATTACTGATGTAAATAATTCGACCGAATTTGTTACGGGTTATTCCCGTAAGGAATTAATTGGGACTGATTTTTCAGGCTATTTCACAGAGCCTGAGAAAGCCAGAGAAGGATATCAGCACGTATTCCAGAAAGGGCTGGTGAGAAATTATCCGCTGGAAGTTAAACATAAAAACGGAAAGATAACGCCTGTTTTGTATAATGCATCGGTTTACAGGGATGAAACTGGAGAAGTTATTGGTGTTTTTGCAGCTGCACGCGATATTAGTGAGCAGAAAAAGGCTGAAGAAAAGATACAGATACTGGCAAGTGCTGTCGAGTCGTCGGATGATGCCATTATAACCGAATCTCTTGATGGCATTATTACAAGCTGGAATAAGGGAGCAGAGCAGATTTATGGCTATCCCGCCGAAGAAATTCTTGGAAAAAATATCTCAATACTTGAACCAGATAATCGTAAAGGAGAGATAAAGCAGTTAGTTAAGAAAATTCAAGAGGAAGAGAGAATTCAGCACTATGAGACGTTACGGTTGAGAAAGGATTGTACATTAATAGATATTTCAGTAACTCTTTCTCCGGTTTTGGATGTTTCTGGGCAACTTATAGCTGTCTCCATTATTGCAAGAGACATTACCGAGAGAAAAAAAGCAGAAGAGGCTCTGAGGTTATCAAGCATTTATAATCGTAGTCTGATAGAAGCAAGTCTGGACCCTCTGGTTACCATCGGCCCTGATGGGAAAATAACCGATGTAAATAAAGCTACAGAACTGGTTACAGGTTATTCAAGAAGCGAGTTAATTGGGACCGATTTTTCAGACTATTTCACCGAGCCTGAGAAAGCTAGAGAAGGATATCAACATGTCTTCAGGGAAGGTCTGGTACTGGACTATGAACTTGAAATTCAACACAGAAATGGTCACATAACTCCTGTTTTGTATAATGCTTCAATTTATAAATACGAAAAAGGTGAGGTTATTGGAGTTTTTGCAGCCGCCCGTGATATCACTGAACGGAAAAAGGCAGAAGAGTTGTTAAAACTTAAATTAGAGGAGCTTGCTCGCTCAAACGCGGAGCTGGAACAATTTGCCTACATATCATCGCACGACTTGCAGGAACCCTTGAGAATGATAGCAAGTTATTTACAGCTTTTACAAAGAAAATATCAGGGAAATCTTGACGAGAAAGCTGATAAGTACATCTATTTTGCTGTAGATGGGGCTTCCCGTATGCAGAACTTGATAAATGATCTTCTGGAATTTTCTAGAGTAACTACAAAAGCCAGAGAATTCGAGCCTACAGATTTACAATCTGTTCTGGATCGAGTGTTATTTGATTTAGATGTATCCATAACAGAAAATGAAGCCAGTATATCTTATGGTTCTTTACCTGTAGTATTGGCAGATTCTGTCCAGTTTACTCAGCTGTTCCAAAATCTTATAAGCAACGCTATAAAATTCCGCAGTGAAAAAACTCCGAAAATTGAGATTTCTGCCAAAAAAGAGACTGATCAATGGTTATTTTCAGTAAAGGATAATGGAATTGGAATTGATCCTAAGTACTCTGCGAGAATTTTTGAAGTTTTTAAAAGACTTAATAAAAGAGAAGAATACCCAGGAACAGGGATAGGACTTTCAATTTGCAAAAAAATAGTAGAAAGACATGGAGGACGGATTTGGGTAGAATCCGAACCAGGTAAAGGTTCGACTTTTTACTTCACTTTACCAGTAACTTCTATAAATGTCTTGTGACAATGACTTTACTATAAATGACTTTACTATAAATGACTTTACTATAAATTTCATAATACTGACCTTACCGTGAAATCCTGATAACGACTACACCCTAAAAAAGTTCGATCTTTATAAGTTTGGTTCATATTCGACAACTAGTCTCGTGAAAGCTCAAAATTTTTGACATATAACAGGATGGTCATATAAATGAGAACTCGAATAGCATTTAAACCGGTAGAGATTCTTGTAGTAGAAGACAGTAAAGGCGATATTGGACTGATAGAAGAAGGATTCGAAGATGCAAAAATCGGGAACATTCTTCATATTGTAGAGGATGGAGAAGAAGCAATAGCTTTTTTACGTGGTGAAGGACAGTTTTTAGGCTCTCCGCGTCCGGATATAATACTTCTGGATTTAAATTTGCCAAAAAAAGACGGGCGCGAGGTTCTTGAGGAAGTAAAAGGCGATGATGAACTTAAAAACATACCTATTGTGGTTTTAACCACTTCGAAAGCTGAGGAGGACATCCTGAGATCTTATAATCTTCATGCCAATGCATATATTACTAAACCTGTTGATTTTGACCAGTTTCTGGACGTAGTTCGATCCATAGAAAACTTCTGGCTTGAAATTGTAAAGTTACCATCGAAGTAAGACTCGAATTACCTGGATAGGACGGTTTGACTATGGATAAAAAAGTAAAAATCTTGCTTTTTGAGGACAATCCTGGGGATGCAGGTTTAATTGAAGAGATGCTCGAAGAGTTCGCTGACTTTCAATACGAATTTAAAACCGTTCAGACCCTGAATGAAGGTTTGAGCCTTCTTAGAGAGATTCGGTTTGATATAATATTATCTGACCTGGGATTGCCAGATAGTTATGGCGTTGATACCTTTCTTGAAATTCATGCAAGGAACTCACGAATTCCCATTATAATTCTAACGGGAATGAATGATGAGAGAATAGGAGTCGAGGCTGTAAAGAAAGGCGCTCAGGATTATCTGGTCAAAGGGCAGGTAGATGGCAGATTATTGAGACGTTCTATCCAGTACTCCATTGAGCGTAAAAAAGCAGAGGAAAGAGTTCAGAACTTAGCGAATATAGTGGAATCTTCAAATGATGCTATTATAACCCGGTCTCTTGAAGGTTTTATTACCAGCTGGAACCTCGGGGCAGAACAAATCTATGGATATCCGGCAGAAGAGGTTTTGGGTAAGCCTGCGACAGTCTTAATACCTTGCTCATTGAAAAATGAAATACAAAAACTAACTGAGATGATAAAACAGGGAGAAAAGATTCACCAGTATGAGACTTCACGGTTAAGAAAGGACGGTAAGGTTATCGATGTCTCAATGACTCTTTCTCCGGTTTTCGATATATCTGGAGAGCTTATGGCTATCTCGGTTATTGCCAGAGATATAACTGAGAGTAAAAAAGCCGAAGAAAGGCTTCATAAAAGTGAGGAAAGGTATAGGATCGTTACGGAACAGACAGGACAGCTAATATATGAGCACGATATGGAAGAAAACAAAATATACTGGGCAGGTACCATAGAGGAGATTACAGGATATGCTCAGGAAGAACTGCTGAACACTGGCATTGAATTATGGATAAACAATGTTCACCCTGAAGATCAGAAGAAAGTCTGGAATCAAAAGATAAAAGGTTGCGGCCAGAACATAAAGAACACTGAAAATAAGAGAAACTTCCACCTGGAGTATCGTTTTAGAAGGAAGGACGGAGAATATATCCATATTGAAGATCATGGGGTCTGTCTTCAAAAGGGAAATTATCTTACAAATAAAGTCCTCGGAATAATGAAGGATATCACAGAGCGTAAACGGACAGAAGAAGCTCTACGAAAGTCCGAGGAACGCTTTCGCCTTGCCCTGAGAGGTTCAAGCATCGTTATGTTCAGTCAGGATCTCGAGCTGAGGTACACGTGGGTATACAACCCTGCACCTGGCTTCAAAATCGAGGATGTCCTGGGTAGACGTGACTACGAGATATATCAACCAGAAGATGCTGAGATATTTACCGCTATCAAGCGTCAGGTCTTAGCTAGCGGTGTCGGCCGGCGTGATGAGGTCGTCACCCATAGGCCGACTTCTGCTGGTGGTAACATGGTTCACGATATGACTACCGAGCCACTGTGCGATGCTATAGGAACTATCATCGGAGTCATTTGTGTAGCAATGGATATTACTGAGAAAAAAGAGGCTGAAAGCTTCCTGAAAAAAATTGAAGAAGCCCGTAAAAAGGAAATTCATCATAGAATCAAAAATAATCTGCAGGTAATCTCGTCTTTGCTCGACCTGCAGGCTGAAAAATTTGCTGGTAATGAGATTTATGACACTTCAAAGGTGCTTGCAGCTTTCAGGGACAGCCAGAACAGAGTTATCTCTATGGCTTTAATCCATGAAGAACTGTATGGGTCAAAAGAAGTCAGTATTCTTAATTTCGCAACTTACTTGCAAAAGCTTACTGAGGAGCTCTTCAGATGTTACAACGTTGGAGCTTCAGGAACCGAAATGGTTCTGGAAATAGAGGAGAATATTTTCTTCGATATGGACACTGCAGTTCCATTAGGAATGATTGTCAATGAACTGGTTTCAAATTCCCTCAAACATGCATTTCCAGGTGGAAAAACAGGAAAAGTTCAGATAAAGCTTTCCAGGGAAATAAGTGAAAAGTTTGGACATAGCGAAATCGAAGACATTAACGAGGCACGTAAAGGTACCAGTTATATACTGATCGTCTCAGATAACGGAGTAGGTATACCTGAAAGCATCAGTCTGGAAGACTCCGATACCCTTGGAATACAACTGGTAACTATCCTGGTAGACCAGTTAGACGGAGAACTTGACTTGAATAGGACATCTGGAACTGAATTCACTATAAAAATCAAAGTGGCGGAGAATAAGTAAAAAGAACATAAAAAGGTAAGATTGAGGATGAATAGGGAACTATAAGATTTTGGCTCATATGATTTTAGCTCATAAGATTTTAG
>DAQQ01000003.1:0-18488 GCA_002508465.1 Methanosarcina sp. UBA7
TATAACTGTCAAAGTCAGGTTAAATTCCACATGTGATCAATCATTTTTTTCGGTTACTAATGAAGTTTTCTTGAACTGTTTTTATTTCCAGAGCCAATTTCTTATGAACTTTACAAGAGATATTCTAATTGTGTCTTTACTCAATTTCCAAACTTGTGAGGAATCTATTTCTGAAGTTCTTTCGATCCCCAAACAATGATAAGATTTACACAACGAGCGTACCCTAAAACTCAAAATTGCGTTTCTGAATCCCATATTCTTGAATAATTAGTCAAGCTTCAGATTATGGAAAAATAACTCTGAAACTTTACTGGTTTTTGAAAATAAGTTATTTTGGAATAATCTCAATATTAAAATAAGTCAATAACTCAAGGACATAACCAATTTCTAAATTATAAATAATTTATTGAAACTTTTTTGACGTACAAGCATTTTCCTCATAAAATGATTTCGTATCAAGAAAAGCAGCATGCTTCGTTTGGAATTCTAATTAGGACACATTACCGTTTAACAGAATCCATATTAAACATGCAAAGTTTTTATAAGATGTTTATCTTATATGACCTAAGAAGAAACCTGAGGACGAGAGTTTGGACGATATAAAAGAAATTCTAGCAAAGAATAAATTTATTTCGGAGTTATTGGAGAAAAAGGGTGACTATAAGTCTATCGCAGAAGTTGTAACAAAAGTTAGAAGTTGCTTTGATAAACCTTTGAGAGTTCTGCCAGTTTATGATCCGGAAAAAGAAGGATCTCTTGTAGATTTTATAGTGCCTCACGGGTTAAAAGAACTCGAAAGATACTGGCTTCAAGAACCCTACACTTTTGTGTCGATCCTGGAAGACCGTAGATCGACATATTACAGGCTTATTGAGCCTTCTCTTTCTAAATTTGAGAAAGAGCTCATCGAAAGAATTTATGAAGATTTTCAGGACATCCTGGTTCTTGGTTCTACGCATTCTACATCCGAAAAGGATGAGTTTCTTGTAGATAGAGCTCTCTTTCTTCTTGAGCGTTATAAAGCTGACATTCCGAAGGCCTCAATTTTAAAAATTATTTATTATCTCAGAAGAAATCTGCTGGGCTACGAGAAAATCAATTCTCTCCTTTATGATCCTTATATAGAGGATATTTCATGTGATGGAGTGGGAATCCCTCTCTATGTTTATCATAGCAGATATCTCAATATTGAATGTAATATTGCTTTTGAAGAAGAGGAACTTGATGCTCTTGTAATCAAGATGTGTCAGTTAAACAATAAACACGTTTCTATAAGCCAGCCAATCGTGGATGCGACAATTCAGGACGGTTCAAGACTTCAGGCTGTTTTAGGAAGAGAGATTACTCCTAGAGGCAGTTCTTTTACTATCCGCAAGTTCAGGAAAGACCCAATGACTCCTATAGACCTTCTTGGCTATAAAACGTGCGACCTTGACATGCTAGTGTATTTCTGGCTGGCTATCGAAAATGGCTATAATATGCTTTTTGCAGGTGGAACAGCGTCAGGAAAAACATCTATATTGAACGCTACATCCCTGTTCATGCCTTCTACAACGAAGATAGTCTCTATCGAAGATACAAGGGAACTCTTACTTTACCATAATAACTGGGTTTCCGGGGTTGCAAGGGAGGGTTTTGCTGCAGATTCTTCGGGAGAAATTACAATGTACGATCTTTTGAGAGCTGCTCTCAGGCAGCGCCCGGACTATATTATTGTAGGTGAAGTAAGAGGCAGTGAAGCTCTCACTCTTTTCCAGGCAATGTCAACAGGACATGCAACAAGCTCAACAATGCATGCAGGAGATGTACAGACCGTTGTAAACAGGCTCACTCACGAGCCAATAAACGTGCCTCACGTTATGTTGCAATCTCTAAATGTGCTCTGTATTCAGGAACAAGTGTACATAGAAGAAAAAAGAGTTAGGCGAACCCGAAGTCTTGTCGAAGTCCTGAATGTCGATCCTGAAACAGGAGATTTAGGCATAAATGAGATTTTCAACTGGGATCCTCAGGAGGACTGCTTCGTTAAGGTAGGAGATTCTCATGTTCTACAGGAAATTATGACTGTAAGAGGATGGGATACCAGTCAGTTAGGAAACGAGATGGAAAACCGGAGAAAAGTTCTGGCTTATATGTACGAAAAAAGCATAAGAAACTATATTCAGGTATCCATTGTAGTTCAGGCATACCAGATTCATCCAAAGATGGTTATGGAAGCTATAGAAAACGATACTCTGGAGAGTATGATACAGAATATGGCTTTTTAAGAGCAAACCTTTTGAGAAAATGTTTGATCGAAATTGAGACAACATTTAAGTTTGAGGAACTTATCCCCAAACTCTATCGGCGTGATCACAAGCCTTTTCAAAAAAGGCTTGCTTGCAAACCTTTTGAGAAAAGGTTTGATTGAAAATGAGATAATGTTTAAGTTTGAGGAACTTATCCCCAAACTCTATCGACGTGATCACAAGCCTTTTCAAAAAAGGCTTGATCGAAAATTACTGCTAAACCTAAAGCATCATGACGGCGTGATCAACCGGCGCAACGGTTGCTATACAAGAATATAGCTGCTTAAGAGGGGGAATATGACTTATACTATTCTGGGTGAACTAGCATACCGGTTTTATGGGGACTTCTTCTATAAAAATAAAGAATATTTCCAAGATTTAAAAGTAAAAATACGCTATTCTCATATCTCTATGTCAGTAGACCAATACCTTGCTTCTACTTTAATGTACTCAGTAATTGCAGGAATTGCCACAGGAACCTTTGGCTTATGGTTTGGATTCAAAATCTTTGGGGACCCAGTTTCCCGACTTAGCTTTTTTGTAGATCCTAGACGTGCCGACATTGCAGGTGGATATGTATATCTTCTCGCAGTTCTAGTTGGTCTTATACTGTTTCTTGTAAGTTTTTTTGCTGTATTTCTTGTAGCGTATATTTATCCTTATTTTCAGGCTAATAATCGAGAAGCTTCTATCGATAAATCCATGCTTCCGGCGATAAACTATATGTATGCTCTGACAAAAGGAGGTATGTCAATCTATGATGTGTTCAGGTCTTTGAGCAGACATGCATATATATTTGGCGCAACGGCGGAGGAAATCTCCTACATTGTAAGAGATATGGACTACCTGGGAAAGGATTTCATAAGTTCCCTTAAAGTTTCCAAGGAACGCACTCCTTCAGAAATTTTCAAAGACTTTATTGATGGATTGATCATTGTTTCAAGCAGCGGAACCATTACCGAATATATAAAAAATAAGTCCGAGCAATATCAGGGTCTGGCCGAGATGGCAAATAAAAACCTGCTACAGAGACTTGACGTACTTGCCGAAATCTACGTGACAGGTCTTGTTGCAGGCCCTCTTTTCATAATGGTAACCCTTGTTGTACTACAGTTTTTCCGGCCGGCTTCAGCTCAGATCCTTTACATGCTTATTTATGTGATATTACCTCTTGCAACCCTGCTATATTTAGTACTTCTCGACACTATGGGAGAACTTTCCATTGCTCCGAAAAAAGGTAACGTTCGCAGTTTTACAATAAATCTTTCCGATATTTCAGAAATTGATTCCGGGCTTACTGAAGAGGAGGAGCAGAAAAGGAGAAAAACGTATCTATTGTACAGGAAACTTTATAGGTTCAGAGACATGATGTTCAACCCTTACAGGACTATCAGGAATGAACCAAGATACACGTTTTTCTTCGGCGTTCCGCTTGGAGTATACTATCTTACTCAACTTCCAAGAAACCTTAGAAACAGACTTTTTTCTAGTTTCCATCACCTGAACATAGGTTTTGACCACGTCACTGACAGTGCTATAAAATTAATTACTGCTGTTGATGATTATTTTGTCATTTTCATTGTCGTTGCCCTGATCCCTTTTATAATTTTTTATGAAATCAAGGCGTGGAGGATGCGCAAAATCGACGAGAAAATGCCTGATTTTTTGAAAAGTCTTTCCAGTATGAACGCGTCCGGGATTATGCTTGCAAATTCCTTAAAAATAATAGCTGAATCTAAACTGGGAATCCTTAGTAAAGAACTTAAAAACTTAAAGGAAGATCTTTCCTGGGGCACTTCCACATCTAAAGCCCTTATGAACCTTGAAAGCAACATAAGAACACCTTCTTCAAGCCGAACTCTTCACATTCTAGTAAAAGCAAATGAGTCTACAAGTGACCTTAAAAACGTACTCTCGATTACTGCTAAACAGGCTAGAAATGACGAGGATATGAAAAAAGAACGCTCATCATCAATGGTGGTCTACGTTGTTACGATCTATGTAGCCTTCTTCGTTTTCCTTTTCATAGTTTATATCCTGGCTACTAATTTCTTCCCTCAAACTGCTTCTTTCGCTACCTCTTCACAGGGAATGGGAAGAATTGGCGGATATTTTAATGTAGAAGAATACAGTATGCTCATGTTCCACTCAGCTCTGGTACAAGCTTTCACTTCCGGAATTATCGCCGGGAAGATGGGACAGGGATCGGTGTATCTGGGCTTGAAATACAGTGTAAGTATGGTAATAATAACTTACGTGGTTTTCACCATGTTTGTTTGATCTTTTTCAATTGTTTTGTTCTTGAATTTTATGGCTTATATAACTCTATGTTTTATCTGGGGGTTTCAAGTGCTTCAGTTCCAAAACCGATTTCTTATTTCTTAAAAAACTATCTTTAAATCTATTAAAAAGTCAAGTTTTATGAATCAATTTCGGAGTCGCAGTACAATAATATCTATGTCAGAAAAGAGGTGATGTATCAGTTGCAACGCAGTTAACACTCTTAGCAAGAATCACTCATTCGATATAAATTTTGTCTATTAATAGGCTAAAATAATCATTTATTCAAATTAATTATAGTTAGTTTAAATAAATTGTCATAAAAAGTTATGTGCTTGATTACCTCTTTTTTCCTTATTAAATCCATAATATAAAATCTGTGTTTTTCATAAAGCCTAAGATCTTCTTGCCAGTAAATATATTTAAAATCAGCATTCTGTGGCTATAATCTCTATTGTTCTTCTTTTCTTTTCTTGTTTTCGATATGATTACCCAGATGAATATAATATCTCAATTAATTAAAAATTTTAGGACTTTAGTGAATGACATCTTCATAAAAATATATAGTACGCAGATTAAAAAAGTTTATATGTCTGAGTATAGATTCAAATTCATTAAGAGTGGGGTGTACTCATGACTGAGAGTGTAAATTATACCGGTAATTCGCAAAGAAGTGTGCAGATGCAACCGCAGCTGTCAAAAAGCGATATTTTTGGAGTACTACAAAACGACAGAAGAAGGTATGTTCTTGAATTTCTTCGCACTCAGGGAAGCCAGAGCATACGTTCTCTGTCCGAAGAAATTGCTCGTGTTGAGTCCCAAACAGAAGAGCCGAAGAGTAACGTAAGAAAAAGTGTATATATTTCGCTGCTCCAGACACATATTCCAAAAATGGAAAGCCTTGGAATCATTGCCTACAACAGGGAGCAGGACACTGTAGAACTTCTTCCTGCTTCTCGGGACTTTGATGTTTACATGGAAACCGTCAAAAAAGGGGATATCCCCTGGAGCCAGTTCTATCTTGGCCTGAGTGCGCTTGCTATTGTCGGCAGTGTCACAATTTTTACAGGTTTGATCCAGTGGATCTCAAGCCTCCAGTGGATGCTCTTTACAAGCATAACCTTCTTTGTATCCTCAGCCGCCCATCTGCGCCATGTCCGCAAGCTTGAGGAATAGCTCTCCACGTTTGCAACGCAACCGAAAACCGGTCAAAACCGGTTATCGGTTCCCTTTTTAGCTCTTTTTCGAAACATATTCTGATGATGGTAACCCGTCATTAAAGAATTGAAACGACTCAAACCTTCTACTTTTCCCGGAATCTTTTTGTTCTCTCAGGGCACAGGCAGTATATCCAGGCTTTACCTCTTCCTAAGTTTTCTTTGCTCACTCGCAAAGCGGTATATAAACAAGTTCTGAACAAGCAGGAACTTACACTAAAAATTATAGATTTTTTCCCTGGCGTCCAGGTAATCTATCCTTTTCTAGAGCATCCTGACATTAACCTACTGTTACTTTCCTGCTGAACCTACAGTGCCTCTTACTAATGTTAATCTCCTCTTAACAGCTCAGAATTTCGACTAATTTGCCAATAACTATCTCCACACAGGCCATAGATGGGAATAGCTCAGATCGCGGGAGTGGGGGTGAAGGATCAAGCCTAGAAATGGGCTTCATCTATTTTCCTTTGCAGTGATCTGGGAGTAAACGAGTAAATTCCTCGGATCAAACGGGAGTGGAGGGGGGTAAAGGATGAAGTCCAGAAATGGGCTTTTCTTCTTTCCTTTGCTACGATTTGGGGAGCAAATTGACAACTGAAAATTAGATTGATCAAGTTCAGATCGCGGGAGTGGGGATGAAGAGTGAAGATCTAATTCAGAAACGGGTTTCTTCTCTTTTCCTTACAGCGATCGGGAAGTAAATTGACAGGAAGTAAATTGACATAATAAGATTGATCAAATAGGTGGAAAGAAAATGCTTAACAAGAAAATGCTTTTGAGCGTGCTCATTATCGGTGTAGTTGCAACTGTCGCAGGAGCTGGAACATGGGCTGCATTCAGTGACAGTGAAACAAGTGATGGAAACACTTTTACAGCTGGAACATTAGATCTCAAACTAAATGGCTTAGACGGAATTACCGGTTTTAGTATCGGGGAGGTCGCTCCTAATGCCCAAGGTAATGCAGGAACTATTACAGTCAAAAATGCTGGAACTATTCCTGGGGATCTTGTTGTAAGTTCTGCCAATATAGAAGACGAGGAAAATGGTATGAATGATGCTGAACAAGCAGTTGATTCTACTGCTGTTGATGGTGAGCTTGGTAATGCAATAACTATATCAATTTATGATGGATCGACCCTTCTCTACCAGGGATCTGTAGCAGGTCTCTCTGACGCAAATCTCGGAACTCTTGCTGGTGCTGAGGAAAAAACTTTAACTATTGATTATGAAGTTAGTGATGCTGGCAACGAGATTCAGAGTGATATTTTAGAATTTGACCTGGTATTTACTCTCAACCAGTGATGAATAAGATTAACTAGTAACCAGTGATGAATAAGATTAACTAGTGGGGATTTATCCCCATTAGTTTTTAAGAGGCATCAGAAATGAAAGTGATACCTTCAGTTTTGTTAATTTCTTTTGTACTTCTTCTAGTTTCTGCAGGTACATGGGCATCTTTCACAGATGTTGAGGCAGCTTCAGGAAGTACAATTACTGCTGGAACAATGGATCTGTACATAACGGATAACGGTCCAATCATTGACCATGAGTGGACGCTCACTAATATGGTTCCTGGGGACCATAAAATTGGTCAGCTTAACTTATACAACAATGGAACTGTTGCAGATCACGTAGAGATCGCATTCTCAACTGTTTGTCGAGATCCTGGCTATGAAGCAGGAGCAAATGAAGAAAGCGATACACTCGATGGTGCTGATGGGATGGATAAGTACTTGAAAGTGGTATCAATGTCATATGTTAAATATGGATCGGGAATAAGTTCTGGAAATCTAGTTAAAGATGGGGTTTCATCTGTTATCACTGACAGAAACGGAAACGGTTACATTGACCTTGCAGATCTCAATGGCATAACGCTGGATAACCTAGATGAGCCAGGACCTATGCAAACGTATCCCATAGACTTCGATATGGATGTACGTTTCGATGAAAGTGCTCCAAATGATTACCAGGGAGATGAATGTATATTGACAATGAAGTTTGACCTGAAATAAGATCCAAATCAGTAGAACCTAAATCAGTAACAGAGCAATTAGAAGGAAAGGAAGCAAAAAGAGAAAACTGTGAATTTCCCTTCCCTTTCTATTTTTGGCATGAGAGTATATGAAAATAATAAAGTTTTTGATTGGATTGATATTTATCGTCATTGTTGTACCTATAGTTGCTACTCTGGTTCCTACAGGTCCAGTCAAGTTCATGACTGTGACAGGAAACAGTATGGAGCCCACAATAACATCCAGTGATATAATTGTGGTCGACACTACAAAAACGCAGCCTGTGGTTGGGGATATAGTGTCTTATCATCATACATTTGAAGAAAATCAGAGATTTATAGTCACACACCGGATAGTGGGAGCGGAGATCGGGGGGTACAGGACAAGGGGAGACGCATACACAAAGGAAGACGGCTACATTGTCAGTCCTGAAGACGTGATAGGAGTTATGTGTTTCAAAATCCCATACCTGGGTGAACTCGTTCACTTTGCAGGAACTTCTAAGGGACTCTTATTGCTTGTGATCTTCCCTGCACTAACACTGATCGTGCAGGAATTACGTGAGATTATTCGATTAATAGAGAGATAAACAAATTAAGGAAGATAAAGGAGGATAAACATGAGGGCGTTCGATAAAATAATACTTTTTGGAATGATGTTAACCCCTCTCGTTTTATCTGAAATTACATTCGCCTGTTTGACAGACAATACCTTTGCTTACTTCAGTGACATGGAGTACAGTACTGGAAACACAATAAAGGGAGGTATGTGGAACAACGAATCCAGCTTCCTTGTTGTATCCGACAGCAAACTCACCGGAAACGGCGAAAAGCTTCAAGGAATCACTCTTGATGTAAGCGATACACAGAATGTGACTATTGATAAATTTCAGGTATGGTGGGATTCTACTCTAGAGGGTTCAAGCCATATAACGAGTATAGGCATAGACGGGAACGAGTTCTTTAGCGGTAGCCGGTCAGTAGGGGAAATTGTGGATGGGGAGGATTATCTGCTTGAAGCCGGGTCCTCTGCAAAACTTGATCTCTATTTTGACAGCAGTGTTTCGAATCTGGCCCCGTTTACCATTAACATTGTTATGAACGATGGATCTGTGAAGAGTTTTGTAACGGGTCCGAAATATCATTCGGATGTTACGGAAATTTCTAAGACGAATCAAGAGTCCAGTCAGAACGAACAGGAAGTTGAACAGGAAGTACCTTTGACAGAAGCAGAAGATAGTCAAGCGCAGGCAGAATCTGTAGACCGTCAGGAACCTGTAACAAATGAAGAAGAAAATCAGAACACTCCAGAAGCTTCTACAATCGATACTAAAGAAGAGAGCCAGGATGCAAAGGAACCAGCTGTTGAAGACTCCGAAGAAGAGAGCTATGATGGCCAGAAAATTTCCGTAACGGATGTAGAAGAGAGGCAAGATGAAGAGGGCCAGAAAGAACAGGAATCACCTGTAATAGACATAGAAGATGGTCAAGCACATGAAGATAGTCGAAAACTGGAAGATAGTCAAACACAGGAAGGGTCTGTAGATAGCTAGGAATCTGTGACAGGCACTATGGAAAATCAGGGTTCGGACACTTCTGTAATAGATACTGAAGAAAAGAACCCTGGCACACAGGAAACTCCTCTTGAGAATTAGCGGGTGAAAGTGAAACATGAAGAAGAGAGAAATTATACAGGCTACAATTATCTTTCTGATTGCAGTGTTTCTTGTCAATTCCTTAATTCCATTTTTTACAGGTTCATCGCAAGCTCTGATTGTGCTGAGCGGGAGTATGACGCCGCTAGTACTGCCAGGAGATATGATAGTTGCAAAATCGATCAGTCCGGATGAACTTACGGTAGGAGATGTTGTAGTTTTCCGGGGTACTGGAGAGAAAGCTGACAGTCTTGTAACGCACAGGATTGTAGATATACAGGAAGGAAAAGAACGTGTCTTCCAGACGAAGGGGGATGCAAATGAGGAAATAGATGACTTTAAAGTCCCTGCATCCGATGTTGTGGGAAAACTGACTTTTGTTATTCCATTTGCCGGACATTTGCCTGAAGCTTCCAAAAATAAAAACCTGTTTTTCCTGACTGTCATTCTGCCAGCGGGCCTGATAATCCTCGACGAATTAAAAAACATTATTAAGTACAGCTCCCCAGCCCGAGCTCGAAAAACCGAACGAGAGCAGAAAAAAGTTGCCAGACGCACTTCTTATGTATTCAACGGAGTAAGGTTGTCTGCACTTGTTTTTATAATTGGGTTTGTTTTCACAGGCATATTCTTGCAAAATCTGGGAGGGAATGGACCTATAGTCCTGGAGAAAGAGTACAAAGTAGAAAACTCTGGAATTCTGCCATCTGTGTATGTTTTCACACCCGATGATCCGGAGCAAAAGTTTGCTATTGAGCACTGGTACGGAGTTATTCCTCCAGCTAACTCAACTCAGGTTATTGCACCGGAAAATACTCCTGCAAAATTGAGTACAGTTCCCTATATATTGCCGGTTTTCTGGATAACTGAGCTTGCGGAAATAAGTCCTTATCTCCCTACTGCTTTCGGTATCTTGCTTTATGTATCAGCCTTTACATTGCTTCTGTCTCCCTTTTGGTGCCGGAAATCGGGAATTAGATCGCATAGAAAAAAGATCTTGGTTCACTGGCTGCTTGCACAGAGTAAGAGGGCTCTCAATCTGGGATGAACTTATGAGGAGAACCATTCGGCTAAATCCAACTCTATGCTATCATCTCTATGTTTATCACCTTTATGTCTATCACCTTTATGTCTATCACCTCTATGTCTATTATTTCTCTATTTTTTACCTTCAACCAACAAATCATCTAAGTAATAAATATCATCCAACACTCGACATCCAACAAAAGATTTAAATGTTCAAAAACTACACTATAAGGGAAAAATGGGGGTAAGATTCTGAAGATTGCACTCCTTAAGCTTAAAAATGCAGTAATTGATAGGTTTCGAATACTCATCCTTATATTCGGAATAATTATGATTTTTTCCGGGCTCTGGACTTATGAAGCATATGCAGGGACCGCTTACGAAGAAAGGGAGGAAATAGTTTCTTCCTATACGCAGTATGGCTCGTACACTTATACAGCGCCTGTAACGAAGTCTAATCCCCTTTATACAACCGGAACTGTACTTGAAATGGGAAAGCCTGCGTATTTTTTTGCAGTATCCCCTACTGTTGATGTTTCTTTCACATACCGTCTTAAAGCTACAGATTCTGCTAATATCAGCGTAAAAAGAGAGACAGTCATTGTTGCAACCAGTAAAGAAGTAGCTGAGGAAGAAGGGAAAGAAGACATAATCTTCTGGCAAAAAGAATTTCCTTTGAAGTCTAAAAGAGCGGTTGATATTGAAAATAACGAGCCTATCACCGAGACATTTCCCATTAACGTATCTGAAATACAGTCAATGGTCAAAGGTGTGCAGGACCAGCTCAAATACTCACAGGGGGCAACAGTAGAAATTATAACTCGCGTCAATTGTGAAGGACAAGTTAACGGAAAATATGTCAACAACACAAGAGATTTTGCTATACCATTAGTAATGGATTCTTCATACTATCAGATGCCTGAAGAACTGGAGTTTAATGAAAGTACTGCTTTATATAAAAAGATGAGAGTCCAGAAAGACTCGTCACTGTCAAGTGTTAAAAAACCACTGCCTATTTTTCTGCTCAGTATAGTTCTTGTAGGGACTATCCTCTCCTGCAGGAAGATGAAAAAGACTGAGCCATCATATATTGAAAAGTTGGAAATAGAACAAAGACGTTCACCTTTTAATGAACTTGTCAGTAAAGGTAAGCTTCCCGAAAATATAAGTTCCCTTATTAGAGTTGAGATATCTTCTCTCCAGGAACTTATAGATGCTGCTGTTGATATGAATGAACGCGTAATCTATGATACAGAAACCGGAGTATATTTTATAATTCATAGTGGCATAATATATGTTTTCCTGGAAAATTAAAGGAAAAAACCAATGAGAGTTAAAAACGAAGTCAGGTTTTGGATTTCGTTTAGAACTTCCAGCAGCTATTTCCCTAAGCTCGAGTTGAGATAATAATTGTGATTTTCAAATAATTACCCCAAAAACGATAACTGAAAAAGTGTTGTTATTTGGAGATCCTGTGGAAAGTAAGATGAATTATACTCAACGCTGAATAAAAACTATGAGTACAGACTCTTCCTGATTTGAGAGCACACCATGAAATAAATAGACCTGCCTGGGCATAATTAAAAATTCTAGCCAATTGAGTCTGTATAGCACGAGTTTATATTACACAGTCAGTTTAAGCTGTGTAACATTCACCTTTATAACTATAATCTCATTTCTAGCTAACTTAAAGTTCTCAAGATCGTTTTCAAGATAGCCCGTATAACTTTCATATCGAAGGTTTTTACTGCTTGGGATTAGCTTCTCATTGTTGCAGCCACGACCCACCACGACTTTAGTCGTTGAACTCAGGACAATCAGCCAGTCAAAATCGGTGAAACTTTGAGGAGTTAGTGCGAAGTATGTGGGATTTTTGATACTGCTTGGGCGAGTATGAATATCTGCAATTTCCGAGGCTGGAAGCCTTTGACCTCTATGGGTTGGAATCAACCTCATCGAATCCGGTGCATTAGTCAGCCGAGCTTCAAGAGTTCCTATTTTGGGCTGATCAATCTCATTCGCTTCGGAAATGCCCAGTGCCGAATTAATGACTGCATAATGCGTTCCAAACATCTCACTGAGATGAGATACCGCAGTCCACCATGTTAACATGTCACTGCCCAATTGCCATTATTTGAAAACAGAAGTAATTTTGGGATCGGGTCACAATAAAACAAAAAACTGTTTGGTCAAGGCGAGGAACTTTAAGGACTTTAAATCTGAAGCTAAGTTTTTAGGATAAGCTGGTTAAGTTCTTAATCACTATTTAGTTAGAGTCTCTGGTTGTTTTTGGTTCAAAATCTGTCTTCGTAGACCATCAAGTAACGGAAATATCTGTTTACAAAATGAAGTGTTAATTATGAGGTAAGCTTCCTCTTTCAGAAAGCTGCTTACTTTTCTCACTCTAATCTGAAATGTCATAGTGTCCCCATCTTGACCTTACTGACTTTCATTGGACTATTTCATCAGAATATTTCCTGTATGATATCTGCTTCTTTCGACATCTCGTTGATATACTTTCGATATCCTGCAAGTTCTACAATGAGATAATTTCTTGCTTCAGAGAACTCACGGACAAACTCATTCTCTTTTCAAATGTTATATATGAAGAGTGCATCACTTTACTTGCTGATTCACTAATTGTTATCTATTACTATCTTATGAAAACTTAGACATACTATTGAAATAGATTACAATATATACAAAATTTTCAATGGATTATGTTCAAATGTGAATCACTTATCAAAGTAAAATATTGCGAGAAGATGATAGTATATTAATTATGTACTGGAGGGATTATCAGTGAATCTCTGGATTTTCTTTAAAGTAGAGATATATCTCACCTTGGAACTATTAAGGAAGGATAGGGAGAAAAATCTATTTTTTTCATCACTAAAAACAAAAATACTAGATTAAGTTTAAAAATTTAAAACTTGTTAAAAAGTGAGTTTCAGAACACTGTTACGCAGGAATGTTTCAAAATAGTTATTATTTTTACTATTAAATATAACATGTAGTAATTTATCTTATCTTTACTGCAATCAACCTGAGTTTATGGAATTGAGTAGTAAAAGGGCCCTTTATTTTTAAAGTTGAATATCAATTTTAGGAAGTAAGCCACTGGAACTTTTCATAAACCAGATTATCACAAAAATATCAGACGATAAAATATTAAAATTGTGGGTATATAAAAATAAAATCTGTAGTATGGAACAACAAAACTATTGGATAAATTAGTCATTGGTAATTTATAATAATTAAAGTGAGTGGGGTAATAAAGTGATTGGTATAGCAGCTGCTTTCGAAAAGGTGAAGATTCCGGAAACTGGGGAAACTTTTTCAACCGATTGGCTTCCTCCGTTGCCGGACTTAAGAGATTACACGGAAGGAACAACAGAAGAAGATACTAAAATTCCTGAAAATTGCAGAAAAACTCGGGCTTCTGTCTTTCAAAACGAAATCTGAAGCTCTGGAGTTGCCTGCATCGGTAGACTTTCGAAACTGGTGTTCGCCGATTGAAAACCAGATGGATCTGGGTTCCTGTACTGCTCACGCAGGCTTAGGAGTGATTGAATATTTCCAGAGGCGGGCCTTTGGAAAACATATTGACGGGTAAAGGCTCTTTGTCTACAAAACGACAAGAAACCTGATGGGAGTTATAGGAGATACCGGAGCCTGGCTCCGAGATACCATGGCAGCTCTTGTTCTTTGCGGAGTTCCTCCTGAAAAATATCACCCTTATACTGACAGAATAATCCCGGGGCCGACAGGGGAACCAACCTTCGACGAAGAACCATCAAACTTTGTATATTCGCTTGCCGATAATTTTGAAGCCCTTAAGTATTTCTGCCATGATCCACAGGGTATGAATATCCTGCCTGCAGATGTTCTTTTTAGTGTAAAGAAGTACCTTGCGGCAGGAATACCTTCAATGTTCGGTTTTTTTGGTTTTCCCTCTTTCAACAATACAGATGTAAAAGGTGGAATTCCTTTCCCGGGTCCCAAAGAACAGGCAATATGGGGCCATGCAGTAGTTGCTGTCGGATATGACGATGATATAAAAATCAAAAACACTCTCAGCAACAAGGAAACCACTGGTGCTCTTCTGATTCGCAACTCATGGGGTACAGACTGGGGAGACCAGGGGTATGGCTGGCTGCCCTATGAATATGTCTTGAATAAGTTCGCAGTGGACTTCTGGTCTCTTATCTCAATGAACTGGATTGACACAGGAAACTTCGGACTTAAACTCTGACGGTTCCACAAATATCGAGTTTTAAAAAACCTTTAATCAAGATTACCTCCTACACACATATGTTGCCTCGTGTCAAAAATAGAGCCTGGTGAGAAGGTATGGTACCAAATGCAAAATGTACATTTTGCGGAGATGGTTAAGGATGCAGCTTGGATGCAGCTTATGTGCCATTTCTTTTTTAAAAATAGAAATTTGAATAAATTCCGGAGGAGTTTACGATTATACTGAACAATCAGGACTTTGGACGTACTGTAGAAGTGAAGGCTCAAAGTGTAGTGACTGTACGCCTTGATGAAAATCCCAGCACAGGCTACCAATGGGATGCAGAGAACATCGAAGGATTGGAAATAGTAGGTGACAGTTTTGAGAGAGCTGGAGATGCGATGGGGACAGGAGGTGTTCGAGTATTACAGTTTCGGTTATTGGAAAAAGGCTCTTATAGGCTTAGTATTAGAAAATGGCGCGATTGGGAAGGAGAAAATTCGATAATAGATCGCTTTTACGTTACTATTGTGGTGAAGTGAGTTGAAATCTCATTAAATTCAGGTCAAAGAAAGAGTTCAAATCAAAGAATCAAGTTTAGGGATAAGTTTCCGGCATCTCTTTTTCATTTTCAAGTCTAATTTCAGCAACTCTACACTAGCTAAACAGTGTTAACATCCGGAAAACAAGATTTCGTCCTCAGCAATGTGGCTTGCAATCGGACCTCTAAAACACTGAATTATATCACAGAGACTATACGTTTATTTTTATATCCCTTTTATATAAATACTCATATATGCCAGAAGAAAGCAAAACTGCCCAGACCTTCAAGGAACTTAAATGGAGTGATCTCCAGGATTGGGCCGGAGGGAAAGCAACTGCAAAGGGGATCAAATACCAGGAAGAGGAGCGGGTAAAAGAAATAAAATGCACATCCTCAGGTAGTCTGGTAGCTCGGGTAGAGGGGACAATAGAGTATTTCACAGAAGTTTTCCTGAAAAACGGGAAACTAAGTTCGGTCTGTACCTGCCCTGTCGGACATGACTGTAAACACGGAGTTGCAGCCGTACTTGAGTATCTTGACCGTGTTGAGCAGGGAGAAGATTTACCTGTTGTTTCTGAGGAAGACACCCTTATTAAAAGATCCAGAAGAGGATTTGCAGGAACCGAAATTTCTGAAGCCTATGAGGCCGAAGATTCTTCAAGGGTTCTCCGCGAGTATCTGGAAAAACTGGAAAAACGGGAATTAATTGAGATACTGACAACGTTTGCGAAAAAAGATAACATACTTGGCAGGTATCTGAGAGACCGCCAGAACCTTGCAACCAAAAATCCGGAAGGAGTTAT
Source organism: Methanosarcina sp. UBA7 (assembly GCA_002508465.1). Lineage (GTDB taxonomy): Archaea > Halobacteriota > Methanosarcinia > Methanosarcinales > Methanosarcinaceae > Methanosarcina. The sequence continues at coordinate 16,063 of DAQQ01000003.1, forward strand.
TGGGAGCATCTATTCCGAGTTGGATGAGCTCTGGAGAGAATTGAAAAGCTCTGATTCTGATTTCTGGAGTTACGAAGGTGAAGAAGTGCCTGATTTTTCAAAGGTACAGGTTCGGCTGGAAAGTCTCCTTGATTCAGGTCATCCTGATGAGATACTTGATATCGGAAAAGAGCTCATGGATAGGTATAAAGAAATTGAGGAGTATGATGACGAAGGGGATGTAGGAACACAAATTTCCGGCTGCATGGATGTTGTATTTAGAGCTTTATCTCAGTCCTCTCTTTCTGCACATGAAAAAATGCTTTACGCCTTTGAACTTGAGCTAAAAGACGATTATAGCATTCTTAATGAACCTTCTATCTGGAGAGAAACCTATGCTCAGGAAGAGTGGAAGCTATTTGCCAAAGCCTTGAAAGCCCGATTGCAGGAAGTTGAAACAGAAACAGATATCCTGTATGAGTCATCCTGGGAACGAGATTATGTTGTTGACAGGCTTATCGATGCCCTGAGAAAAGCTGGGCTTTCTGAAGAGATTATTCCGATCTCCGAACTCGAAGCCGAAAGGACAGGTAATTATACAAGGCTTGTCAGAGAACTGCTCGATTTCGGGCAAAAAAAGAGAGCAGAAGAATGGGTTTATAGGGGAATCAAAAAACTGAGGGAATATAAACCTGGCATCGCCTACGAGCTCTTGCAAACCCTTATTGAAATTAAAGAGAATGAGGAAAACTGGTCTTTTATAGCTGCTCTTGAGACTGAAGAATTTTTCCGGTTTCCACAGCTATCCAGCTATATTCGGATGCAGAAAGCCGCTATAAAGATTGGAAAATGGAAGGAAATACGAGAGGCTGCTCTCCAATATTTGAGACGTGGAAAGTTGCCAGCCAATCAGCCCAAAACTACAGAAGAATTTTCAATCCTTCCTGGCATTCTCCCAAAAACAGGGCTGCTAGATGCGGAATCGTTAGAAAAGATTAAACCTCCTGTCCTTGACCTGTTGATACAGATAGCTATTCAAGAAAATGATGCTGACGAGGTAATTCACTGGTATGGAGAGCTTAAAAGTGGCAAAGGCGAAGCTGAAAAAACCAGAAGGTTCACCTTGGAAGAAGAAATTGCAAATGCTGTAAAGGACAAATATCCTGAGGTTGCGATCGGAATCTGGAAAAACATTGCAGAAGATTTGATCTCCAAAACAAAAGTAAGCTCATATGAAGAAGCATCAATGTACCTCCGAAAAATAAAGGAGATATTGGAATATATTGGAAAGACTGAAGAATGGGAGGCTTATCTCAGGCAGATTCGAGAAGCAAACAGGCTCAAGAAGAAGTTGCTTGAAATTCTGGATCGGCTGGAAAAAACTCGAATTATTGGCAAGTGAAAAAAGTACAGAAAAAACTCTGCCTGGAAAATGGTTGAAAACTATATGCTCAGATTTATATATTTAAAATGACATAATTAAAAATAGGCTCAGGGTAACCTGGACTTCAGACTAATTTAGACTCTAAATCTCGGATATACTTTGAAAACACTGATCCAAAATACTGACCTGAATAGAATAGCATAAGAAAAGTATAAAAAAGGTTGGAAAAATAAAGGAGCAATAAGATGCCAGCAAAAGTCAAGAAAGAAGAATGTACAGGCTGCGGAACCTGTGTGGAAGAGTGTCCCGTAGAAGCAATTATTATCGATGAGGACGAAGGTTGTGCGGTCGTAGACGAAGAAGAATGTGTAGACTGCGGAGCCTGTGAGGAAGTTTGCCCCATACAGGCTATAGAAGTCAAATAACCTGAAAAAGCTGAAATTATACAAAGTTTACTCTATTAACAAAAAAATATTCAAAAGAGTGGGAGATAGTTAGGTAAGAATGGTCTAACAGCGCTTGAAAGCTGCTTCCCATTCTGATTTTCTACTATTTATAGATCGCCGGTTTGCTCCGCTTGACGAGGGGAGGACTTTTGTTTTATATCCCATTGCTTTTATAATCGGTTCGTATTCTCCGGATTTTTTTCCGTTAAAAAGGACAAGTTTCAGGTTCGGAGCCATGTTTTTCAGTACTGAAAATTGGTTTATTTCTTCGTCCTTTATCTTTGTATCCTCGCTTCCTTTCCTTTTTCCGGCTTTGAAAACATCCCAGAGTCCTATTTTATTGCGCTTCAGAGTTTCAAGCCGATTTTGATAACTCATGTTCTGGAGGTCTTCTCCGATAATATTGCCAAGCAGCCTCCATAAATCGTTGCCCGGGTGACCGTAGTATTGATGTTTCCTGATAGAAACATCTCCTGGTAGAGACCCGAGAATCAGGATTTCAGTATTTTCGTCAACGACTGCTGGGAAACCTTGCTTTTTCATTGCTTAAGTAAGCTGGAACTTGGATTATTTCAAGCTTTGGGAACGAAAAAGACTAAATTGACTGAAAACTAAAT
>DAQQ01000003.1:18514-20841 GCA_002508465.1 Methanosarcina sp. UBA7
AAACTCAAAATTGCTACTCAGAACCCTGTATTCCAAATAATCAATCAAGTTTCCGATCATGGAAGCAATCCTGAAAATTCTTGATGATTAAGAACTAAATGGCTTTTGGGATAGGCTCTTTAATTAAAAAATTAAATTTGAGTTATTTGTTCGGACAGGTCTTTGTAATAGTTAATAAGTTCTTGACCCCAGACAAGGGCGCTTTTCTCAAAACTTATCATTTCATGGTTATAGTATCTTCCTTCTTTAGAGATCATGGACAGCGAGATAAAGCGATCTGTAACAATGCTGGAAGCAAGCTCAATTTTCTGGTCGCAGACAAAAAGGTGCGCGTTTTCCATGTTTAAGAACTCTTTTACATCTGCCCTGTAGTCAGAAATTAGTCTTTCACATATCTGTCTTTCCAGGACAAGCGAGACCTCGATGCCTTTTTTTGCAAGGTCCAGGTAGAGGCTCGGATATCCAGGGCGGAAAATTGAAGAAATTTCCATAACTGTTCTGGACTTGTAAAGAGGGTCCATAATCTCAGGAGGGTAATCAAAAATATGGGTTCTCCCAGGTAAAAGTTCCTTACAGCTACCAAGTTCTCCGATTCGGTCCAGCAAGTGAGGAGGAAGAGTCCGTAAATTCTGTCTTGCCCAGTAGGCATGGTTTTCGTCGAAGACCTGGAAAGTGGAGAGAAGAGGTTCCATTTTAGGTAAAATAAGCTTTCCTTTTACAGAGAGACAATAACTGTCTCCTTTTTGCACCAGTAGCTCTTCTTTGAGTAGAATTCGGATCTGAGCCATTATAGGGCTGGAACTGACTTTAAGTCCTTTTTTAATTTCTTCAATTGTCTTTGGCCCGTTCTTCAAGAGTAAAAGCAAATTTTTCCTCTTATCCGAAAAAAAAATTGTATCTATTAACTGAAGCTCTGTACTCATTCAATTTAGCCTCCGATAAGGGATTTTAAAGCGATTCTGGAGTTTGATTGAATATTTGACTCTGAAGACTTAGTCTGTATGCTCAGTCTAAACTGCCTTAATAACTGGCTTACAAGCTGCTTTGCAAATTGTCTTATAAACTACTTTGCAAACCTGTTGCTTTGTTTATCAGTTCAGGCTGAACAGCATGGATTCCTGAAGAGCTTCGCTCTCGGCTGTACTAATAAAATTATCAATACATTGTTCGTTCTCGATTTGCCAGGCTCTGGATTTATAGAATTCTATTAGTTCTTTTGCCCAGTTTATGGCTTCAGGTTCGGAACAGGACATGTACTCATAATAAAATCTCCCATTGTTGTCAAAAAGAGAAATTATCATACCACGGTCTGAGACCATAAGTTCAGCCAGCTTGACCCCGTCATTACAGACAAAAAGTTCGGTATTTTGCATTGTGGCAAGTTTTCTTACTTTCTTTTGATAATTCTGCATAATTTTTTCGAGTACTGACTCTGTGAAAATAAGGGTAACATCTGACTCCAGTCTTCCAAGCCTGGTGTAAAGTGGAAGGAACTCAGGCCTGTAGAAAGACGAAAATACCATCAGATAACGTGATGAGGAGAAGAAACTCAAAAGTTCCGTACTCGGCTCAAAAATCTGGCTAGGATCAGGTTCAACTAGCTTGCAGTCCTTTAAGTCTCCTATTCTGTCGAGGAGATACTTAGGAATTCCACTTAGATCGTGTTCGATCCAGTAATTGTCTTGTTCGAGTAAAGTAAGGATATTGACAAGGGATTGGACTTTTTTAAAGACCTGGTCTCCCATATCTGTCAATTCATAGTTGCCATTTTTTTGAATTACAAGGTCACTGTCTGTAAGTCTTTTGATCTGGGGTAAGATAGCCGTGGGAGAAACATCAAGAAGGGTCTTAATTTCTTCCATTGTTCTTGGTTTCTCTCCCAAGAGTAAAAGGAGGTCTCTTCTTTTCTGGGAACGAAATACTACATCTATTAACTCATGTTGCATTCAAACCACTTCTATCGCGTTTTTATATATTAATATGAAATCTACGTATCATGTGACACTAAAATCTCCACACAAAGGCAGATGTAAATTCGAGTTTCATTCTGACTTTGTACGACCTGAATAGGAAGAAGCGTTTGTGCCATACATTGAGATTCGATATATCCATTTATATAAAAGAGTTTGGATTAATAATTTTAAACGTGAAGGCGTCTTAATAATATAATTCAAGTAGTCTTAAAATAATTCCTGATTATCCTAAAAACGGTAGCATGAGGTACACTTTGAAGTTGTCAGTATCTTAGATGACAGAATAATCAAGTTATGTAAAGCTGAAAGATGACAGTATGATCATTGAAATTTTTGATAGGCTTTATCTGAATA
>DAQQ01000034.1:0-13420 GCA_002508465.1 Methanosarcina sp. UBA7
GTTATATTTCAAACGTTCCTAAAGTAAATGCTGAATTCAGTTCCGTTATTCCTTTTAAGTTCAATACAACCTTCAATTTGTTCCACAAGAATATTTACAATCTGGAGACCGAGAGAGTTTGTATTCCGATAATCTATTTCCTCTGGAAATCCATCACCATTGTCCGCCACTGTTAAAACAAATTCAAAATTAGTTCTACTTATCCAATTTGGTTTTGCTCCTGAGTTTCTGACACTTTTGTCTTTGTTTTCATATTTTTCCACTGTATGAAGACTTACGTAGATTTTCCCACCTTTTTGGGCTGGAAAAGCATACTTTAGGGCATTTGAGACCAGTTCGTTGACAATAATTCCAAGTGGGATTGCAGTATCCATGTCCAAATGTACCTTTTCAAGTTCAAGCTTCAGGCTAATTTCCTCATTTCTTAATCTGTATGAACGAAAAAGATTAGTGGTGAGTTTCCTGAGATAATCTGCAAAGTCAAGATTATCTACTTCGTCTCCTTTGTAAAGTTCTTCATGAATCAAAGCCATGGAAGCAACCCGATTCTGGCTCTCCCGAAATGCTTCAAGCGTTTTTGTATCAGTAGATCTGTCAGCTTCAAGACTTAGAAGAGACGAGATTACTTGCAAGTTATTTTTGATCCTGTGGTGGATTTCTTTTATACGCGCTTCGTGCGTTTTTTTAAGAGTAAGATCTGCAGCTTTTCTTTTAGTAATATCACGAATTAAGCCCTGTACATATCTTTGTGATCCGGAACCTGCTGGAAGTTTCTGGAGAATTTGAAGAACCCATCTCGTTTCCCCGTTCTTCCTTAATATTCTGTACTCTATCTCGGTAGAGATATCCGAATTATACATGGCTTTTTTCAGTTTTTCACAAGCCAATAAACGATCTTCGGGTATAATTATTTCTACCCACTTAATTTTACCGGAAAGAAAATCTTTTTTATCGTAACCTGTGACACCTTCTATGTCTCCATCTATGAACACTGGTACGAAGTTTTCTTTTACTCTGAGTCCTATAAGACCTTCAATATTTTGTTCTAAATGACAATCTTTTTCCCTTAAATAATTGATTTTTTTAGTTTCAATCTTATAAACAGATTTAAGCCATTCCTGCCCTTCTTTAGTTTTCATGAGGACTTCCAGTAAATCAGGAATTCGAGTCTCATGTTCCTTTAATTCCTTAGTCTTTATATACTCGTACTTTCCAAAGAATTCAGATAATGCTAGGGATACTACATCGGAAATGCTAGAAAATTCGGAAGTTTTAGCTAGGTCTAAGCATTGTTTTTTAATCCATGGAGATACTGTGGCGTTAATTTGTTCTTTTTTCTTTATGACTTTGGCCATTTATAATCTCCATTTATTAACTTGATACCTAGTTCTTTAAAAATGTATATATAGTGTAGTGAAGTTTTCACTACATTATATAGTAATTACTCTACATGCCGAAAAAATCTTAAGGGAATCAATTAAATCAAAGACATCGAAGGAATGAAAAATATTGATTTCTTATTATGGCCTCCTTTTCTAAAGACAATCCTATTTAGGATTAACTAACTTGGACTAGCCATTGAGTACATCAGGCTAGTGTCGCGTCAATCCTCAAGTACTGAACGATTCTGTAGTTGTAATCGATTTTATACAACGCTTTGCTGTAGACTCAACACTAGTAATATGATTCCAAAGTATGTTCGCAAAGTTGATTTTAAATCAGTTTGCTGGTCATTCAGCTCCCATTTAATAAGGAATTTGTTTCGGAATCAATGCCTAACTACCATTTTTTTGGTTAATGATTCTTATTAAGCTCAGGAAATCTAGGAACAATATACGTGTTTTTTGTAAGTTTCTCTTTCATATTTGGTGAATAAGTCATACCATTGAATGAATTATTCATATAAATAGGTTTGTGTTGAATATTAAATAATAGATTCGTTTATATTATAGGCAACAGTATGATTTAGTAATGAAAGAACGATTTACTATTTCAATGGACAATGATCTCGCACTATGGCTTGATCAATTATGTGATGAAAAAATATTCAGCAGCCGAAGTCATGGAATTGAGTTTTGTGTTAAACAAATAAAAAAAATGAATATCGAAAAAGTTGTACTTTTACACTGGGGTAAAAAAGAGGTAGAACCTGTTTTTTTATCAAAAAAGAACGCTCAAATACTTACCAAGATATCTGAAAAACTAAACCTTAGTCCTGAAGATACTCTGGGAATTCTTTTGTATAAAGAGTTAGAGAATATAAGTAAAAATACTAAGGAATCGGAAAAAGAAGACATAAATGAAAAGGAAATATCTAGAAAGATTTTCTTTGAATAATATTCAGCTCACTTTCTGCAAGTGTGACAAGAGGCTATACTATGAACTGCGTAGCTACCTTTTCCATTTGAGATAATCCTACTATAACACGCACAAATAGTGAGGTTTGTGTTTGAAGCTTATATGACAATATCACGAATTCAAGAAATCTAACTTTGAGCCTATCCTAAAACCACGAATTTGAAATAATCACTCCAATGTATAACATGAAAACAGTATAGATTTGGGAATAAAATTGGTTTTGGGATGAGCTCATTCAGTATTTGATTATTTTCAGTCTGCTTGTCTATTCCTTATATATTAAGGATACTCTTTTTTCTCTGAGTATAGAGGGAAAAAGATGTTTATAAAGGCTCGTTGTCCAGTTTGCGGTACGAATGTGTACCATAACATAAGGTTACATACTCTGGAGTACCTCAACTTTGAAGGGGATAAACAGGCTTGTAGGTATATGGTTGAAAATATTGAAGTGACTGATTCTCTCACAGAAGAAGAGTTTGTTAGGAACATTTTGCAAGGCCTGCAAAGAGTTATCCATGATGGAATTGAGGTAGAAGTTCTGGCCGGGATCTTGAAGGAAAATTATGGGATTACAGGTACTTGCTGTAGTGGACTTATTGAGAGAATCCAGCTTGAGCTTGATATGTATTGTCCAGACCGAAAAAAGCTTTATTTTGCTGATCCTGAAGAATTGGGAAGCTATTCAAAGAGAAATAGCCTTTTCATTTGTATATGATACTTAACCTTAACTTTTAAAATATAGTAATTTACTCAGCAGTATTATAGAAGGTTAGTCTTATTTGTGAATCTTTTTACATATGATTTATATTTACTTACCTTGCGGCCATTTCAAATAAATTCAATAGAACTTGGAATTAAATAAATTATAAGGAGTTTTCAATAAAAACTCCATATAATTTTATGTTTATTAAAATTTGTTGAGTTTATTTTGTCTTATTGCCTATGTCGGAAACATTAGTACATCCGCGAAATGAGAGATCTTTATGAGAATCTTTTTTGTTTGAAAAGTACTTTTTCAAATTAAACTCAAGAATCTGCAAGTGGTACGAGATAATGACAAGAACTGGTAACGCTACGAAGATAAGGATGACATCATGCAGGATTGAACTGCTTATAAAGTGTGTCCCTGAATTCCAGAGTGCCAGGAATGGCCTGTGGAACAAATAGATACAGTATGAAGCTGTAGCGACATATGTAAACGCAGAGCTCAGAGTACTTGAAAATTCGTTATTTATAAATTTCATCGCAAACCTGTACTCCAGGACACAGAATATTATTACGAATAAGTTAAGAAGCACAGAATCAATAATGAATTTTAAAATAAGGTAACTCAGGCCCAGTGAATTTGCCATACTTTCCAGCATCGATACCACTGTAGAAGAGCCTATAGTGCCGCTACCTGCAGACTCAATAGTAAATGAAGTCTTTGGATCCAGGAGAAGGGTTGTTCTTGAGCCTAAGACAATAACCAGTACAAGCATAACAGGGAGGGCTGCCAGCAGTATCTGGATAAAAGGATTTTTTCTGTTAATTATCATTGATTTTTCAAATAGGCTTTCTTTACAGGTAAGAATCCCAAAAATAAATATTGGGAAAAACATAAAAAAGCGGGGCTCAATTATGTTAAAAGTTCTTGAGACTAATAAACATCCGATAAATATAAGAAAAGAACAAAGTAAGATCTGTTTTGAACTTTTTGAAAGCATAATGATAAGCGGGTAAATTGCGTAGAAGACAATAATTAAACCTACAAAGTATAGTGTCAGCATCGGGGACACATATCTAGGAGCAAGGAAGATTTGTAATCCCAGTATATGCATGATTATATTGTGAAAACTAAACACACTTTCTGCATTGGGAAATTCAAAACCTGAGTTTATCTTTGGAGCAAATATAAAGAACACAAGTGTAAAAGCGGCGATGGCACCCCAGTAAAGAGGAAAGATCCTAAGGAGCCGTTTCCTGTAGAAAGACAATACGCTCTGGAACGAGTTTATTGAATGGTTGTTATAATATAGCAAATATCCACTCATAAATATAAATAATCCCAGTCCCATATTTGCAACAAAAGGATCAACGGCATACAGGGCTAACTTGATGTAAGTAAAAGATAAAAAGTTACTTAAGTGAGCCGGAATAATCATCGCTATTGCTAAAGCTCTCAAAAAATCAAATGCAATTATTTTGTTTTTCATAGTCTCGATTCCTATAAATAAAACTCCATGTATATGTAAGACTTTTTAGATTCTATTTAATGGTGAGTCAACTCACAAAAATAATTATAACTTAATAACTTATCACGTTAAAAAATCATCAACTTCTTTATATATATAAGTTACACCGTTTTTTTATTCACATTTATATAATAATTATTGTAATGTTAGTTTGTATGATATTTTCAACAGCCATCTGTTTTAATAATGTCCTCTCGATAACTTTTTCGCTGGAAAATACATTGTCAATGATACTCGAATATTACTGAAAACAGTTATTCTTGGAAAATGGATTAATTGTCTATATGCATGAGATTTGGCTTATATACCAATCATCTCAACCATTCCAATTTCAATCATCTCAATTTCAATCATCTCAATTTCAATCATCTCAATTTCAATCATCTTAATCATTGACATATGTATATTTTATGAAATGATATCTCATTAAAAGTCTTAATATACAATCGATCTACAAGGCGCATGTTTTTGTGTTATTGTAATAGGTAAAACTAGGGTTTCACAGATAGACTAGTCCTCTATGTAAAAACAAAAAATCTTTAGGTATTGCAATTAAACTAAACCAATTTCAATAAACCGAGAACATTAATAGACTGATTCTGCACGGATCGGTAGCTGTAAAAATGAAAAAAATTATTCTGGTGCTAGTATGACCTTTAACTTTATTTTTGAAATTTATATTTACAAAAAGTTATATTTACTCCTGAAAGGTCATATTTTCAATTCTATCGTATCTCACCAGATTTCAAAGGCTTATTTTTCCCCTTAATCTTAATCTTCTCCCATTTCTTTTCTGAATTCTATGTAGTCTCTTTCGACTTCTTCGAGTTCGTATTCCATTTTATCCCCCCGTCTTTGATTATAATAACAGTAATTATTCTTACTTTTGTTAATTAACAAAAGCTATTTCTTTATATTTACTTTAGTCCCCATTTAGAAAAACACTCTTAATTTATATAAAGTTTTCTGTCAACCATAAAATCTTACTATTAACTGCCATAAGTTGACATTTTCTAATGATATTTGTTCAACTGTGAGAAGGTGATAAGATGTTTTAAATGAGAGATCGGTGTTTTCTGTTTTCATGCATAAAAGTTCAAAACCTGAACTCCTTGTAGGAGTCAGAAATCTTTCAGGGCTTAAGGCTTGTTCAGGATATGCAGATGCTGTCTACTTTTCCACGGATAGGCTTAGCCTGAGAGCAAAAGCAAAAGAAATAACTCTGGAGACTCTTGAAGATTTTGTCCATGAGGTAAAAATTAGAGGACTCAAGGCCTATCTGGCTGTAAATTCGACAGTATATGAGAAAAGACTCGGAGATGCATCGGATGTGATAGATGCAGCTTCGAGTGCAGGAGTAGACGCAGTCATTGCCTGGGACCCAGCTATAATTCTCAGGGCACGGAAGGCAGGGCTTAGAATTCACATTTCCACGCAGGCAAATATTACCAACCACGAAACTGCAAATTTCTACCAAAACCTTGGTGCCGAAAGAATTATACTTTCAAGAGAACTTTCCCTTGAAGAAATACGGGAGATAAACCAGCAGACTGAAGTAGAAATCGAGACTTTTGTTCACGGCGCGATGTGCATGGCAATTTCAGGTCGTTGCCATCTGTCAGCTTACATTCTTGGAAAATCCGGAAATTGCGGAGAATGCACCCAGCCCTGCCGCTGGAAATGGGAACTCCATGGAGAAAACGGCTTTGTTGCAGCAAGTCTTGGAAAGTACCTTCTAAGTGCAAAAGATCTCTGTATGATAGATCATATTCCCGAATTGCTTGAATCAGGCATAGCTGCCTTTAAAGTTGAAGGGCGACTGCGGGACCCCGGATACATTGAAATGGTTTCCCGTTGCTATAGGGAGGCCATTGACGCCTGCATAGAAGGAAACTATACTCCTGAGAAAATAGAGTCCTGGAAGCATGATCTTGCTTCGGTCTATAACAGGGGCTTTTCAACTGGCTTTTACTTTGGGGCTCCAGGCCTTGAGGGCTTCTCTCCTGAAAAAGATATGAATGCCTCGAAAAAGCAACGCAGGGTTGTAGGAGTTATAGAAAATTATTACCCAAAACAGCAAGCTGCAGCTGTCAGGCTTCTCGAAGAAGGTATTTCGGTTGGAGACGAAATAGTAATTGAAGGAAATACAACTTATTTGAGGCAGAATGTCCGTTCCCTGGAGAAAAATGGCGAAACTGTTGACAGGGCAGAAAAAGGACACACGGTTGGCCTTGCAGTTGACGAGCAAGTCCGAAAAAACGACAGAGTTTTTATAATTTGATTATAATAATAAAACAGTATCTATATATTGGATTCTTCCTATACGGGTAGCAAATCACAGGAAAAACTTACAGGAAAAANNAATTAATTTATCTTATTCCGTAATACTCTCGATCGGCTGGATACTTTTTATCGGTAAATAATCCTGTCTATTAATCCTGATCAATGGGTTGGGCCTTCGTCCGGGTAAATTGCTCCCGATTAATTTCCGATCCTCTGATCAACAAGTAACTCTGATTGAGATTATTCTTTATAAACAATGTTCTTTATAAGCAATTCTCTGATCGATAAGCAATTCTCTCCACAATAAGGCAGGTAAGAACTTACTTCCTTATTGAGTGAGAATAACATTTTCTGTTTATCCCGGAGCCAGTAGTAAAGGTGATACTTTGATAAGCGTTAACGAAATGGGATCATACGTCATCGAAGAGATGCTCGACTGGAGCGAAGACCTGAAAACTGAAGTACTTAAACTCAATAACGGGGCTACGGTTATTGACTGCGGAGTTAAAGCTGAGGGCGGATATGAAGCTGGAATGTACCTCGCAAGGCTCTGCCTGGCCGACCTTGCCGATCTCAAATACACCACTTTTGACTTGAATGGTCTCAAATGGCCTGCAATCCAGGTAGCTACTGACAATCCAGTAATTGCCTGTATGGCTTCGCAGTATGCAGGCTGGAGAATCTCCGTAGGCAATTACTTTGGAATGGGGTCAGGTCCTGCACGCGCGCTTGGCTTAAAACCTAAAGAGCTCTATGAAGAAATCGGATATGAAGATGACTTCGAAGCTGCAGTCCTTGTCATGGAATCTGATAAACTCCCTGATGAGAAAGTTGTGGAATATATTGCAAAGCACTGCAGTGTAGACCCTGAAAACGTAACGATTGCTGTTGCTCCTACTGCCTCTATTGCCGGTTCTGTCCAGATCTCTGCACGCGTTGTAGAGACCGGTATCCACAAACTTGAGTCAGTTGGTTTTGATATCAATTGTATTAAAAGCGGATATGGAGTTGCCCCAATTGCTCCTGTTGTCGGAAATGATGTTCAGTGCATGGGTTCGACCAATGATTGTGTGATCTACTGCGGCGAAACTAACTATACTGTCCGCTTTGATGGAGAACTGGCTGACCTTGAGGAATTGGTAAAGAAGGTGCCCTCCACAACCTCCCGAGACTTTGGAAAGCCTTTCTACCAGACTTTCAAAGAAGCAAACTTTGACTTCTTTAAGGTCGACGCAGGTATGTTTGCACCAGCCAGGCTTACGGTAAACGATCTTAAGAGCACAAAAACAATTTCTAGCGGCAGACTCTATCCGGAAATCTTACTTCAGTCCTTCGGAATCAGGCAGGTTTAAAGGAAAAGACCTTTCTAATTTTTTATCTTCTTTTTAATTTTTTAATGTTATATTTTACTTGTTTTCATTCTCTTTATTTCTCCTTTGCTTTTTAATTTCCAAACTCTTTTCTTTTCCAACCTCCAAATTTTTAATTTTGAACCTTATTGTTCCTGGTGAAAGTTGTGATTTTTTCCCGATTCTTCCCTTATGAACGCTGTTAACATCATTTATTTAAGTAAACGCTTCCAATCCTACTGTAAAATATAATGCAATAAAAAAATGTTATAAGAATGCTATAAAGAAATATTATGAAAAAATACTATCAAGAAATATTACGACGAAATGCTCAGAAAATGAGATTTTACTGAAAGCTTAAGGAGAAAATTCAATGCCAATAATAAACACTTCACAGGGAGTAGGAGGCATCCTGAACAGTTTCAGGGGCCTTGTCGAAGATGCAAAGAAGATTACTTTTGTGGGAACACCCGGGTTTTGCACTCCTTTTGCAGAACTTCTTGGTTTTGTAGTTCGTAACCGTGAACTTGCTTTTGTTTCCAGCGAGGATTTTGAGAAAGCAAGGTCTATCTTCATGGGTCATGAAGGCATGCAGCTTGGAGATATTACAGATAAGCACGCTGACGTTGTTGTCCTGCTTGGAGGTCTTTCTATGCCAAAAATAGGGATTAGCCCTGAAAAAGCAAAAGAAGTTGCCAGTAAAATCCTTGAAGGCTCTGAGAATGGAAAAGTTATCGGAGTATGCTTCCAATCTGCGTTCATACAGCAGAAATGGGATGAAATAATAAATTTTGATTATGTCATCAATGCCGATCTGGCAGTTGAGGTATTGCAAGTTTGAAATGCTCTGAAGTTCAGTTTCGGGAATTCTTGAGGCTTTCAGGCAGAAGAATTCCCTTTTTTTACTCTTTTCTTTACCTTTTTATATCTTTTTGCTTTTTACTTTTTTGTCTTATTTTTATTATTCTTTGTCTCCTTTGCCTTCATCCTTACCTTTTACTTCTCTTTCTTTTTTCCCAGTTTTTTAAGCTTTTTAATAAGATACAATTATATTCAATCCTGACTAATGACATATGATAATTATGGAGAAAGCTGCTAAAGAAATCAAGGAATTAAAGGGTTTTTTACCCAGATCTATTGCGTATGCCGGACAGATAAACGAGGACTTTGCTGAAGGAATAGCTGGCCTCTATAAAGCCATATGGGAAGAAAGGGAAGATGGGCTTTCTATAAAACATAAGCATCTCATTGTCTTTGCTGTAGCCTGTTCAAGCAATAACATCCAGAGCGCAGTCAAGATCCTGGAAAGACTGCATAAATTTGGGGCTACAAGAACCGAGATAAATGATGCGATGATGCTTGCGGCCTGGACAGGTGGAGTCCAGCACTTCACGGATTTTAGCGCAGCAGTACTTAAAGAGATGGAGAAACTAGGTTATTGAGGCTGTTAAGAAAACACTTTCATTGAAGGTATTTCTTCTTTAATTTTTCAGAAGGCATCCTGTTTATCAATTTACTTTTTGAACTATTCTTTTTTAAGATACCTTTTTCAAACACACTTTATGAGACGGGAATATATTTTACAATTTTGAGGCTGGGAAAATGGACTTTATATATGGAAAGCGAATGATCCAAAACAAGTGATTCTCAAGTTCTCTTTAGAAGGTTCAAAAAAAGGAGTCGGATATGTATCTGGTTCATTGTCGGTTCCTGTTGTTCTTTCATGGTATGGAGCTTACCAGCAGCTTTTACTCGGAAAGCTTTTTTCTTTATAATGTAAGGTAATTTACTTCTTCTATTATTAAAAAAGCCTTAGATATCTTTATAATCTCCAACTACAATTTTAGTCGTCAAATTAGCGCAATAATTCTAATGGCTGAAAATATTTTACGGAATTGCGGGAAGGGGAAGATATGAGAAATCAAATATTTAAGATGCTAAAAAAGACACAATGTTTTTTACTGCCAATTTTTTGTGTAATTTTACTGACAACTGCGTATGCGAGTGCAACTTCTTTAGTTCCATCAAACCAGACGAATGAACCAAACCAGTTTATTCTTCAAGGGATTGGACCAAAGTATGAAGATGTACAAATAAGCTATTCAACGACCAGTATCACAGGCAAACCTATTTTTAGCTATAAAGACTCGAAAGACTCGTACAGCTTCACAGGAGATGAAATCCGCACTCAACAAATGGCAAAAGGTAAGACAGTTACAGTGACATTGGAGAGCGTTCCTGATCTCCGTGTTACAACACTAACTCTGTTAATACCTGCAATCAACTTTGATAGTTCAGCAAAAGAGTTTAAAACGGTCGCGATCCGAACGACTAGCAAAACCACAATTGCCGGAGAGAGTGTTGTTAAGGGAGCAGTAAAATCATATGAGGCGATATGTCTCAAAGGAACTGCTAGTTATGTCGTATCTTAAGTTAAATTTTAAGTTAAATTTAATTTAAATCTTAATTTAATAGGATTTACGCACTTGAGGTATAAAATAAAGCACATTCAGCATTGTGACTGGTTCAGTGTTTTAGATAGTTGAAGGTTTAATGCTATCGGTTTTTCAGTTCAACCGCGTAAGTCCTATTTGAATCTTAATTTAAATCTTAATTTAAATTTTAAATTGGCAGTGTGCCGAAAGTTCTGTAAATTCAAAGTCAAATTTTTGTATACTGAACAAAACTCAGTTCTCTTGCTAGGGATTTTCAAACCACAAACTTTATAAGATTTATAATTTTACAGAAAAAGTGGCACACTGCCCTTAAATAAATCTTAAGTTAAAATTTATTCATGCTTACTTTCATGAAATGAATTAATTTTCCTAATGCAAAGTTTATGTTGATTTTGCAGCAAAGCTAGATTTTTTGCACCATAAATCTCTAAAATATTCGGGCAGGCAGCTCTAGCTGCTTTCCCTGTGTCAGAACATATCAAGTTCATTCAGAGGTCACCTTTCAAAAAGATCTTCTTTCAATAGGCTACGACTTTTTCTAATTGGAAAATAAAAAAGGATGAAATCTGGTCATTTCTACTCATATGTTCTCTTCAGAAATCTGGAAATAGTTTATATGTTCTATTTTATTCCTCGTACTCTGAACCAAAAACTTCTTGCAATGTAGCCGTTATAAAAAGTACCAAAAAATCCTGAAAGGAGGCTTTAGAAAGTAATCTTTTAATAATTTAGTCTGTTTTTTATCGTCTATATAAACAACTTTTCTTCATTGTTTTTATCTTTAAAAAGTTTTGTCTTTTTTTTCGATCTTATTATTTTCAGATTTTTAAATTAAAAAATATATACATTTTTCAATTTTTTTCGGAAGGTTTATTACTCAGTTTTTATAGAGAAATTAGGGACATTTTTTACTTCATACCCTTGCTCCGGTACTGAGTTGGTATGCTGGTGTCTAGACAATATTCTGTTAAATGGTATAGAATTCGGCTGAGTGTATGAACACTACAGGCAGTTCAGAGTGTACGAACATTATATGCAGTTCAATTCGTTACCGTAAGATAATAAATTTCAGCACTATTGAGATACTGTCAGCACTATTGAGATACTGTCAGCACTATTGAGATACTGTCAGCACTATTGAGATGCTGTCAGTCAGGCAATCTAAAGTGAGCATCTAACTAAAAACAAACAGATCAGGTGGATATCAAAGAAGGGATTTTGTGGAACAACCGAAAGTAAACGTAATTTTTAGGGAAGTACAGGATCTGCGAAACAATTTTTTCCTGGTTTCGGTTCTTTATCCTGCGCTCCTGCTCTGGTATATCGAAATCCATAGCCTGATTT
The DNA here is from genome assembly GCA_002508465.1 of Methanosarcina sp. UBA7. Taxonomy (GTDB): domain Archaea; phylum Halobacteriota; class Methanosarcinia; order Methanosarcinales; family Methanosarcinaceae; genus Methanosarcina. Next base: position 12,025 of record DAQQ01000034.1, read on the forward strand.
TCGGAAAACCTGCCGGAATCAGTAACATTCCTGGAACATACCTGTTTACGCTCTGGATTGTCTTTGGGTTATTTTTCCCTCTTATGTTTTACTATACAAAGTATATAACTGAAGTAAGAAGTGATGGAATATACATTCACCTGGTACCCCTGAATCTTTCCTCCAAGAAGATTCCTTTATATGTGGTGGAGGATTGCAAAATTAAGGTTTATAATCCTCTCACAGGAAAAGAATCTGATGTGTCACAATCTTCTAGAAAAGTTAGTCCTGTTGTGATAATTAAACTTATCTCTGGAGAAAGAATGCTTCTTAGCTCCAGAAAACCTGAAGAACTCTGCAGTGCAATTAAGCAAGCTACAGCAGAATACTGAGAATTCCCGCTGTGAGAGCTTCTGTCATTCTAATTAATGCTTTGATAGTTCCCATTGCCCAGAGTTAAGTAATAGATATTAATTATTTTAATTTTTAAATTATTTCGCCCTCGATCCTAAAAAGCTTTAGAAATGACAAATATATAAATTCAAACATTCATCTGCGGAAGTTGTTTCAATTACTATTGCATGAATGACCACAATATACCTCGAGAATTTAAAGTAAGTACTCTATCCTCAAAGATTACTTATGTTTTTTCAAAAAAGAACTATCAAGTCTTCGTCGGCTAACATATGTAAATATAAATATCTGTAATGGTCGCCACTACAAAAGGTTTTATTTATTTAGCCAACGAAGACTTGACAGAATCTCCAATAAGTTACCTTTTGCCTAGGTTATTTCATTACTGCTTCTAAATAGCCGTCAAAGATTATGTGGATAATTATATACTTGCCTGCATATTTTGTATTATTTAATATACATTTTGGAAGCATTGGACAAAAATACACAACTTTCAATATTTTTATACACTCCTTCTTATATAAAGTCCTTATCATAAATTCTGTGAATTTAATATTCGTCTTCTTTAATATATTTCGATGAATAAATGAAAAGGATATCTTCAAGCTTTTAAGAATTATTCTCAATTTTCATTGCATTTCGAGTAATAAACGTGAATGAAAAAAGGAATTCAACTTTTTTCATTTTGATGTTTGCAAAAATAGATTGAGAAAAAAGCAGAAAGTTATGTCAATTCAGCAAAAAGATAGAGAGGGGAAAGATACGAAAAGACAAATACCTTATAGAGTAAAAAACGCAATGTCTTTTATTAGTGATTTTATTTTTATTACATGTATCGGTTGCGTCAGCGGCTAACAACTCTGTGGATAATAAAGATAGCTCTGCTCAGACAGAGAGTACTGCTGAGAAAAGTCAATATAAAAACTGATACAACTATAGAAAAAACAAACGAAGGATCAACTATTGGGGAAGGGTCGAACGCAGGTGCGACTATTAACAAGGG
>DAQQ01000034.1:13565-16897 GCA_002508465.1 Methanosarcina sp. UBA7
GGAGAAGGGTCGAATGCAGGTGCAACCATAAACAGTGGATCGAATGCAGGAGCAACAATTGGTACAGGGGTGAACGCAGGTGCAACCATAAACAGTGGGCTTGGCTCAGGAAACACTATCAATAAGGGGATAAATGCTGGGACCACAGAAAGTAAAGGACCATTTGCAGGAGCAACAATAAATATCGGACCTTATGCAGGATCATCGTTCTACCTTGCACCATACTCAGGGTCAACAATTAACAAAGGACCGTACCCTGGAAGTTCTATCTATAATGGATATAATTCAGGAAGCACATGTAACTGTGGTCTGGATGCTGGAAATACCATTTACGGACGGAATTCAGGAAACACATATAGCTATGGTCGGAACGCTGGAAGTACCTTCAGTTACGGACAAAACCTAGATTCCGAATATTCAGATTCAGGATACTCGGATTCAGGATACTCAGATTCAGGATACTCAGATTCAGGATACTCGGATTCAGGATACTCGGATTCAGGATACTCAGATTCAGGATATTAAGATTCTGGAAATACATGTTGCAGATTGTAGAAATACCAAGAGAGTGTCTTAATATTCTTTTTCCGGCTCCTTTGCAAAAAAATTATGTTGAATCCTGAAATGTTTTCGCCGATTTTAGAATGTAAATAAGTTGTTGTGGAGGTGAAAAGTTACATAGCTCTGAAGGTAAAATATATGTATTTTAGTTATTTTTACCCTGATTTTGAGGATTTTTGGCTGAGAACAGGAAAAATACGTAATTTTATTTTGGTTTGTGTATACTTATATTCAGTGATATTAATATGTATCCAAACATGTGTGTAATAAACTATTAATTAGTTTGTATACTCCAATATGATTTTTTGATAAAAAATAAGGTATGTTAATACTTAGAATTTACAAAGTATTTAGAAAAAATTGAGGAAATCTATACAATAGTGTTGATAAAAGTTTGAAATTAATTTCATTTTCTTCTTAGTTTGACCTCAAGCAAAAAGCGAAAAAAAGCAAAACTTTATATTAAACTTGAAACTCTTTTATTTATATTTAAGAGACTGTCTTAATATTAAATACTATATGTAATTATGTCGTTCGTTCGTATCCGAACAAACTAAAAAATTCCTTATCTTAGCGATTTATCTAATCGAGAATGAAAAATAATTAAGTCTTATTTCCCGAATTCCAGAACGAATTCTGACCAACTGGTTGATTGGGTTAAAGTAGTGTGATTATATATTTGGAAATGATTAAGCTTAGCAATGACATTAAAGGCATTCAAGTACTTACTTACAGATGGATAGTAGAGTGTATATTTGGATGGTTGGAAAGCTATCGACGTTTAATAAGGACTACGAAATATTGATAGAATCAAGTCAAGCATTAATATAAGCTACTATAGTCCATATAATGATTAGGTGACTACGGTAGATAAAAATATAATAAGTAAATGAAATATAATATTCAGACAGCTTCTGAGTAAATACAGAACTCAAGGAATTTTCTACAGAGCCAGGATTGTATCGATTTTTAAATATTTATGATTCAACAGATTTAACGAATACAGCGAAAATATTCTCGTCTTTTTCAAGCCTGCGTCTTAATTCATTTGCGTTTTCCTGAGAAATCCCATTCCTAGAGTGGTCTGTAAAAATAACACGGCACCAGAAGAACTTTTTCACCTGAAGATTACGTTTGTTTAGCATTTCAGTAAAATTTTTATCTTGAATAGCTTGCTCAGATACCGAAATCATGCAATAATTTCCTTTTTCGACATCGGGAGTGACTCCAATCCAATTTTTTTCTTTTCTCAACTCATATTTTATGTGCGTCGCTTCATCTTTATTAACTAATATATAGTATTTGTCCATATCATGAACATTGTAATCTAGCTTATATACAGTCAAATTGTAATTCTCAAGAATTTCTCTTGATTCCTGTTCAGTAATTCCATCTTTGAACTGAATAATTAAGCTAGACACATATGATTCATGACCTGGCGTATCCGTAGCAACAAACGTTGGTGTAAATAATAATTTTACTCCGAAAATCAAAATAATAATAAAAACAAAGGTAAGTAATATATTATACATTAATTTTTGTGCCATAAAAAATACACCCCTCTAATAAGGATTAGTTTACTTTTAAGAAGATGTGTCTTGTAGTCTCTACATATCTTTTTAGGGCTATACTTCTCATACTTTAAATCATATATATTGATCATCGTCTAAGTAATTTTTTTGTCTGAAAGCTATTGATTTTGCATTAGAAGCCGGCCTTAAATTTGGCCTATTTACGTGAAATCGATACGCCGTTCTAGCTCATAAACTATTAAAACATTTAGTAAATATCTTTGAAAATCGAGACAGTTTATTACGATTTCTCACTTAACTGAAGACGCATGAAATCACATATTGGTTTGTTTGTAGTCCATCTACTCTGTTGACACTAAACAACTTTATTTTTCGAAATAGAATCATCCAGTCTATTATAGACAACTTTTCGAATGGGCATTACACGTTTACTTTATAAATTCACATGAGGCTATTTGACTAAAAGCTTCAATACCATTTATATTCTAAAAAATAAAATATCCTCAATACTCAAAAAATATTAAGGATTTTGCACTAAAAGCTTTAGCAATTATTTTACCATCTAATGTTTTCCAGATTTTTTAATAACACTCAATTACCTATCAATATATTCTTTAGTGACGTGCCCATATTTATCACAAGACATAGATAGTTCTATGAATTTATCTTGTACTTTTATATAGTTCCCAGAAATTGTGTATCCCCAACTGAAACGCCCATCACAATAAACCTCTGCAGTAGTAGAAGAAGTTTGTCTTGCACCCTCATGCCAGTCCGAAACTTCCCATGGATTGAAAGCTATATATTTTGCGTACCATGAATCTACATGATAAGCCTCTACAGTATTATAATCATACCCAAAATACCCTTTTGTGTAGACGGTAAATAATTTCCAGCCTAGATAATTATACCAGGTCACACTATATTTTATCGTATTAGTGTAAGCTGGAGGAACTACCCATTGTGAATTCATTCTATTGTTTTCATTATTTGGTTGAGTTGTGTATTTGTTTGTTTCTCCTTTCGAGCTATCAACTATGATATAACCATCCTCTGTGAAGGTTATATTTGATCCATCTTTTAGTTGATATCTACTTGGATTGTTACTTGAAAAGCTGTTTTTTGAAATTTTGTCTTTGTTTGCTTTACAATAGTTCGCAATCACACTATCTGTAGATAATTTAGTGTTAGAATTTAGTGTATTTATTAGACCCTGTTCCATTTGTATTCGGTTAAGGA
>DAQQ01000034.1:16929-52438 GCA_002508465.1 Methanosarcina sp. UBA7
AAATTTTATGAAAATCAATGCAATTGATAACGATTTTTCCTTAACCGATGACCAATGGACCCTGTTCCAATTGAGAAGGCTTATCACTCGCTTTTTAATTTTCTTGTGCACTTATAGCGGGCACAAGAGTCATACATACAAATAACATCACAAAAAGTAGAATTCCTACTCTAAATTTTCTTTTAATTGTCATTGATACTACTCCTGCATATATCTTAACCCAGGAGGCAAAATCAGGTAAGCTTAAATATACGCACAGCTAACTTAATAATGCCTTTTAAGGCGTGTTTTATGGAGTTCGTATGAACCGGGAAAGTACATTTGAACTCCATACAATTCTCTTACTTAACTCCTTATAAGTTTTATGTCCAATCTCTCTAACAATGCAATTTTCAAATAAATCTTGATTATGGATTCCTTTTTAATGTTTTTATTGTTTTAATGATTTGGCCACAAATTATTTATATGAACATATGACCTCTTTTTATATTTATTTTTAAATATGAAAAATAACATATAGTTTAATTAAAGGTAAATTTTTCATTCGGATTCATATTTCTCAAATTCCTACGAATGCTGTCGATTCATATGCAAGCAGAGATTATTTTTCCTCCAATTGAATATTATAAAAAGTAACTTGGGTAGGTGAAGATAACTACACCTGCTAGAATAGATGTGTCTAGATTGATGAGCTAAGAGGTTTTATTTCAGTCGAATACCCCGCTAGCTTGCTGCGGGGATGGAAAACTTCCCCGGTAACCGTTGTTAAATAATTGCTTTATATTTTTAACTGCATTTTTACTGTAAATGGAACTCAGGTATGCAAACCACTGTGTCTTTAAAATTAGGTATCACATGGTTTTTTGTATGAAATATCGGAAAAAAATTCTGGCTCTTCGCTGTTTTGAGTGGGTAACTTATATCCATCTCCTAATTTTCGAAGTAACAACTACAAAATTTAGAGTCATTTATTGTTGAAAATCGCATTCAAGCTTGATGTTTCTCTTTTTGGCCTAGCTACTTTATAACTGAGCAATTATTTTCAAACCATACAAAACAGCGAAGAGCCAAAATTCTTTTAGATACTGAAATCGTTAGCTTTTTGAAAACCATATGCTTTGAGATTGGTGAAAGATACTGTTTTGAGTTTGATGCAATTGGTACTGATGGTGATCACATCCATCTTTTTGTTGGTGCTGAGCCAAAATATTCTCCTTCAAGAGTAATGCAAATTATAAAAAGCATTACAGCAAGACAAATCTTCAAAAAGTATCCTGAAATTAAAAAACAGCTTTGGGGTGGAGAATTGTGGAGTGATGGAGGATATATTGGAACCATAGGAGATGGAACAACTTCCGATGTAATCAAAAGCTATATTAAAAATCAGGGAAACCAAGAAGAAAAAGAAGCATACCAGCAAATGAAAATAATCGATTTTTAGTAACCATTACAACCAGAGCGCTGGCGCGGACATACCCCGTTGCTTGCAGCGGGGTGCGCCAGCGCAACTTTGATTTTGGTTAATAACCTTTGTTACACCTTTCAACAGAGTTTTTCTCGGCAACTTTTGGTAAAAACTTCATATTCAACTTACTATTTCCTTGATTAAGCTCTGAATATGGACAGCCTGTTTCTGTATAATTTCATTAAGCTTTATAATCTAGCTATCATGTACAGCTACAAAGCGTCTATAAAAAATAAAATATTATCAATCAAACTTAAGAGCATTCAAGTAGAACTTAAGCATCCAATGTTTCTTCTAAATAAAGCAGGCAGCATATGTTCACAAAAGAGTATGTAAACTGGATTACATTCTTCTGTTTCATTCGGCATTTTATTTATTTGATGAGTAAAAGTTCATTTACTGTACTTTTGATCATTTCTTTTGGATAATGATTTTATACTTCATATTAATCTAACGTTTTTTAGGGAGACTCTTTAATAGACTCAAGCTTTTTAATTTTCTGATTTAACGTTGTTATATCTCCGGCAGCTATACAAAATTTCAGTATAACATCGGTAATCTAATTAGTGATATCGGTATATTACACTTTTTTTCAGTTTCATAGCAGGCTACAATAGAATACTGAGAGTTCCCTCTTATGAGCTTCTGTCTTTGTAATTACTGCTTTGATAATTCCTGTTGTCCAGAGTTAAGTAATAAATATTAGTTATTTTAATTTTTTAAATTATCTCACCATCGATTCTAAAAAGCTTTAGTTTGACCTCAAGCAAAAAGCGAAAAAAAGCAAAACTTTATATTAAACTTAGAACTGTTTATGTATGTTTTAAAGAAATAATTTTTAAAGTTTTGCTAAGACTTCTTTAAAATTAAGAAATACCCTATAGAAGGTAGATATAAGTGGTCTGGGGGATAGATTTTTCCCCGAAAGGAACGGAGGCTCTTTACAGGGAACAAGATGGAAAACTTCTGATCGAACTTGAGTTGCATAATATAATGCAAATTTTCAATTCTTTTGATCCTTCTCCTTTTCACGAAAAAGAGCTTGACCCGGAAGCAGAAGAATATATTTATAACACAGTTGGAGAGTTCCCTCTAAAAAAGCCACTTGGAATTGTAATATACGCTCCCCCATCCGAGTTTGACGGAGAAACCGAGCGTACGCTTAAAGAAGCAATAAGGAACCATTTTTCTTACAAAAAAGTTCTCACGGATATAGAGTTAAGGAGGCTTTTTCAAAGGGGAAGAAGAAACATGACAATTGCTATTGTCTTCCTTTTTCTTTGTCTACTCATAATCCGGCTTCTTTCTACGCTTGAACAGAGCCTGATAAATACTATGTTTTCCGAAGGCCTGACAATTATTGGCTGGGTTGCCATGTGGGAGCCTGTTTATGTTTTTCTCTATGGATGGTGGCCTATTGTGCAAAAAAGAAACATTTACAGGAAAATTCTTAGTATGGATATAAATGTCACACCCGATTCACAGTGCAGGGCAAAATTGACAGATCCCACTTTTTCACCAAATAGAAGTGAAATGCAGTTTGAAGGTCCGAAATTTGCTGAATAGAGGCAAACTGCAAGTTGATTGCTGAAAGAGCATGGAGTTTTGCCCTTTGACTATCATCTCATTCTTTTACTGGATTTTTATTCTCTTACTAGATATTTGATCTCTCATTGGATCATTTTTTTTCTTATTAGATTATTTATTTTCACACTAGCTTATTTGGTTTCTTAATGGCTGATTGATTCTCTTACTCTTAATGCCTACTTTTTAATTTTTTACCCTTTTATCCTTAAAGAAAAGAGGACATCCCTTAAATTAAAAATGAAATTTCAAATTTTTACTCGAATATCCGTGCGTCCACAACCACATGAAGAACCCCAGGAGAGTACTTTTTTATCCTGCGGATTTCCAGAATTTCTACTTTCCTTCCCAGTGCGCAGGCAGCTTTTTTTATCCTTTCCTGTGGTCTGGTTCTGGCAAGACTCTCAGGGACTGTTTCATGATAGTGCAGAATCCCCCCGTTTTTTTTCAGGGCTTTTATAGCCTGCCCAAGATAGTGATGTGTTGTTCCCACATACCCCATAAGCACGCGATCGGCCGTTCCTTCTGGGGTAACCTTTGAGCAGTCACCGCAAACAGGCACAAAAATATCCTCTACCTTATTTAACCTGATGTTTTCTTCCAAATAGGCAAAAGACTCAGGATTAATTTCTATCCCTGTAATTTTTTTCGGCCTGGAATGCACAGCCATAGGAATTGAAAAATATCCTATTCCTGCAAACATATCCACTATAACTTCCCCTTCTCCTAACCTGCTCATTCGCTTCCTTTCTTCAAGGTTGCCTTTGGAGTACATCACTTTTGTTACATCCTGCTTAAAAAAGCAGCTATGCTCTTTGTGGATAGTTTCTGTCCCGCTGCCGAGAAGGAGTTCTCTTTTTGGCTGACGGAACTGTCCTTCGATTCCAAAATCCCTTACAACAGTCCTGCACCTGGGATACATCGAGAGTAAAGCCTCTGCTATTCTCGTTTTTTTATCTTCCAGGATTTCAGGGATACTAACTATTATTATATTTCCCAGAATTTGCCAGCCTGCTGGAACTAACGCAAGTTCAGGTTCGGAAAGAGAACCTTTAAGGGACTCCTTGAGAGAGTTGGGGTTTTCAAGGAATTCCGGATTTTTCTGTTCAAGAACCAGAAAACTTTCCACACTGTCATATGCAGCTTCTGTGACCGGGATTTCCAGGAAGTTGCCTTCTTCGTTCCTGACTTTTCGAATCTTTCTTGCAGTATCCAAAAATCCTTCAAGAACTGCTTTTTTCCTTATCTCTTCTCCTTTTTCGGGTGAGACCCTGATCATTCTGTGCATTGAAATTGAAGAATATTCCACATGGAATTAATGTTTTTTGTCTGAACTTTATGCAGATAAATTACCTGATCAATATCAATTGACCTCAAGTGTACGCTATATAGCTAAGAATTAAAAAGTAAAAAACATAAGGTCGTATCCCTAAATCATGGACTTAATTTTATATAACCGACCTTCCGCAGATGTCCTCAAAAAACAACAATTTTCCTGTTATCGGTTTTGGGGAATTTCTCAAAAATTTCCTGTTATTATCTCAACTGAAATTTTGGAAAATCTAGCTGAAAGTTTTCATTGAAGGTAAAAATGTCGAAAATCGCAGGACATTTTAAAAATATTTTCTTCTGACATTATATGCAGTTACCAGACAAAAACGATAACGGAAAAAATTGTGAAAATTGTAAGGACATCTGCGGAAAGTAAGATATAATTTTAAATCGATTCTTATTTGGGGGATCTAAATCACTTCTGAACTCGATTTTTCACAATATTCTTGCTGGAACATAGATTGCACTGATTATGGAATCAAAAATCACGGTAATATAGTCCTTAAAGAGAGATATGGCAAAAACAATCATGCACTTCTTAAATGTAAAACCTGTAATCATTGCTTTAGTGAGACCCGATGTACAATATTTTTCGAGCTCAACACTCCTGATGAAGAAGTTTTACGGACGATATCTATGCTTCCAGAAAAAGGAAGTATTCGTGGCGTTGCAAGGGCTACTGGACATAGTAAAGACACAGTTTGTAGATGGCTTGAGATTGCAGGAACTCATTCAAAAGAAGTTACAACTTATTTTCTCACAAATCTTAATCTCAAGAGAGTAGAGGTTGATGAGATCTGGTCATATATAAAAAAAGCAAAAAAATGTAACTGAAGAAGATTCTGAAGAGTATGGTGATGTGTATTCATTAACAGCAATCAAAAGTGATACTAGATTGCTTCTTTCTCATCGAAAACGTACTACAGAGGATGCTATTGAGTTATTTAACGAAGTTGAGAAAATGCGGGACGCATCTTCTCCAATCCCTGTGTTTACTTCAGATGATTGGGATGCCTTTGAAGAAGTGCTTATAAACGTTTATGGTATAATCGAGTTGCCACAATACAAAAGTATTGGAAGAAAAACTCTACCTAAACTGATTCCACTTGATGAGCTAAAATATGTCAAGGTATTGAAGAATAAAGTAAAAAACTATGTAGTTGAAACCATTCAACGCATCATTTTTGGAAATTCTGAAGAAATATTTGAAATGCTTGGAGTCGATTCAGATGGTTACATTAGTACTTCTTATGCTGAGAGGATAAACCTTACAATAAGGACATCTCTTTCAAGATTTATATGAAAAGGAATGAATTTCAGTAAAACTATAAGAATGCATAAAAGGGCTCTTGATTTATTCCAAGCGTGGTATAACTTTACAAAACCACATAAATCTTTAAGATTAAAAATAGAATCTGGAAACAGAAAATGGTTCCAAAGGACTCCAGCAATGGCAGAAGGAATAACTGATCACATATGGAGTTTAAAGGAATTATTGACGTTCAGAGTTCCTGTTCAATAATATGGGGACACGACCAGAAAATGAAAAAACTAAAAAAATAACAAAAACAGAAAGAGCAAATTAAACCAACCCAAAACATTGAACAGATAAAACTTCGGCCTTTTTTCAGAATTAAGGAAAAATAAAAATTTAGAAACAGGAACTTAGAGAATAACTAAAGGTAAACTAAAAAAGTTTAGAAAAATAACATTTATAAAAGAATATTCTCTTCTAAAGAGAAAAGTATATTTTCAAAACACTAATGTGATTTTCAAAATACTAATTTTATTTTAAAAAGAATATTCTGTTTTTAAGTAAGCTCCAAAAGTAAATTCATGAAGTTTCAACATCCATTTCGATGCCTCCAACTCTTTTTGCAACAAGAGTATATATTGTGCCAATAAGAAGTCCCACTATTGCTCCCGCAATCCCATAAAACACAACGAAGAATACAATTGCAAATATGCCTTCAATAAGACCTATCCCATCCATACTCAGTATGAAAAGAATAATCGGTGAAAAGATGATAGCAAGTGAGAGATACATAATACTCAGGACTTTTGCCAGAGACATGCTATTTAAAGATGTGATACGCATCATATAATACCCCCTAAGTACCTAACAGTCTGTAAGTATAAAAATTTATTCTGTTGGGTAGTTGAAGAAAGTAACTTTTTACCTGGAAGATTCTGCAATCTTTTTGCCTATGAGGATGTTTTTCCAAACATTTTAAACTGGAGTTCGGTTTTACACAGTTAATTCCTGAACATCAATGTTTAAGACCAGCCTGGAACAAATACTGAGTAAAACGATCTCTTTTCCAAAAGCATTTTTTACTTTCTGGGGGCTGGCTTGAACGGAACTGTCGGGTGTTAATGTACTTGAGATCCTTACGTGGATAGATCAGCTAATCTGGGGACCGCCGCTTCTGGTTTTACTTGTGGGGACCGGGATTTTCCTGACCTGGAAACTCGGGATGGTTCAGATCTTCAGGCTGCCTCTTGCACTCAGGTATGTGCTTAATTCTAGAAAAACCGAAATTGGAGTACAGGGTGACGTTTCAAGTTTTGGGGCGCTGAGTACTGCACTGTCCTCAACTGTTGGAACTGGAAATATAGTTGGGGTTGCAACTGCAATAAAAACAGGAGGTCCAGGCGCTCTCTTCTGGATGCTTCTTGCAGGTTTTTTCGGGATGGCAACCATGTACTCCGAGTCCCTGCTTTCAGTCAAATACAGAGTAACTGATTCAAACGGGCAGATGTCAGGAGGGCCCATGTATTATATAAAAAACGGGCTTGGGCAGAGGAAGTACAGCCAAACTCTTGCTACGGCTTTTGCTTTTTTTGGGATGAACGTAGCTCTCTTCGGGATAGGGACTTTTCCGCAGGTAAATTCCATTGTTGATTCGGCAAGGATTGCCTTTAATATCCATGAAACTCTGAGCGCTTTTGTGATAAGTATGCTTGTAGCGTTTGTAACACTTGGCGGAATCAGGAGAATTGCAGGCGTTGCCCAGCTTCTAGTGCCTTTTATGGCAATAAGCTATGTATCGGGATGCTTGATAATTATTGGGTTAAACTTTGAGAAAATACCTGAAACTCTCAATTTAATAGTAAACGCTGCATTCACAGAAACTGCCGCAAAGGGCGGTTTTCTTGGAGCAGGAGTAATGCTTGCAGTCAGAATGGGAATTGCACGAGGGATTTTCTCAAACGAGTCCGGCCTGGGAAGTGCTCCGATAGCCGCTGCAGCTGCAAAGGTAAAAGAGCCGGCCAGGCAAGGGCTTATTTCCATGACAGGAACTTTCTTTGATACTATTATCATTTGTTTCATGACCGGAATCATCCTGATCGTCACAGACTCCTGGACAGGTGACCTTGCAGGTGCCTATATGACAAGCTACGCCTTTTCCACCGTACTTGCGGAGTTCGGAAATTACATAGTAACAGTCGGGCTCATTTTGTTTGCCTTTACAACAATTCTTGGGTGGAATTACTATGGTGAGCGCTGTACGGAATTTCTCTTCGGTGTAAAAGGAATTCTCCCTTACAAAATCCTTTACATTCTAATTGTTGCCTCAGGTGCCTTCATGACCCTCGATGTTATCTGGGTACTTGCTGACATTGTAAACGGGCTCATGGCTATTCCAAACCTTATTGCTCTGCTGGCCCTGCGAAAAGTTGTTACTATCGAGACTAAGCAGTATTTTAAGAAACTTAAGGCCAACGCCTCGAATTCGGGAGAGATACCAAAATAATCCGGCTGGAAAAACCTTGCTGAAACACAGATTTTTTTCAATCAACCGTTGTACCGCAACCGTTGGGCCGCAACCGTTGCGCCGCTTGATCACGCCGTCCTGATGTTTTAGATTTAGCAGTAGTTTTCGCTCAAGCCTTTTTTGAAAAGGCTTGAAATACAACAGATTACAGGTTGCAAATAAAGTGCAATCGTTATAAACTAGGCATGAGGACTGTTACATATGAATCATGCTTATCAAGAAAAGCTTTCCTGTACAAGGAAAAAGAAGGGTAAGTTAATAGGACTAATGCTCGCAAATCGAAGGCAGGTAGGTAAAATATTGAAAGATCGGAGATTGGTGGATGAAACGTTAGGAGACCGAAGTTCGGTAGATAAAATCCTGGGAAATCAAAGGTCAGTAGATAATATGCCTGGAAATCTAGGATCCATAATTAGAATACTAGCAAACAAATGCTCTACGTTGTCTCTTCATTTTTTAGTTACCTTACTGATGATAACTATATTTCTGACAGGCCCGGCTTCTGCAGTTGTAGTGTCAGGAAACACCCACCTTGTAGTCGATGTCTCGGAAATCAACCCCAATCCTGCCAGGCCTGGGGAGGACCTGCTCATAAAAGTTAATATCCAGAATACCGGAGATGAGCCTGCAGAGAACGTGATAGTAGGGATTGAGGAAATTCATCCTTTCGTTTTTAAATATAGCACGTCAGAAATTTATGGTTCAGGAACGAACACGGAACGAAATTTTCGGATTGAACAGATAAGGCAGCGTTCCAAGGTCGAACTGAACTTCTATTTGAGGGTAGACCCTGAGACTGAGTCCGGAGTCTATCAGACTGAGTTTACTATCAAAGATAAAAGCGGAACAAGTTTTTCCAGAAGAATTCCTGTTCGGGTAGAAGGAAACCCGGATCTTGTGCTTAGCGGCAGTGAAATTCTTTCTGTAAATAAGGATAATTCCTCTTCAGAAGCCATAGTTCCTGGACAGGAGTTTTACCTGAGGACATCAGTTAAGAATGCAGGAAACGGGAACGCAAAAAATGTAAGGGTAATTCTTAACCTCAACAATTCGTCACCTTTAATTCCGCTAGAGGACAATGTCCGTTTTTTTGAGAATCTGAGTGCAGGCAGTTCTAAAAACCTCTCGTTCAAACTTCTTCTGGGCAGCAATGCCGATGTGAAGCCTTACAGGATTCCATTGCGGATAACAGCCTCAAATAATACTGAGACTTTTCAGATAGACAAGATCCAGGAAATTGGAATTAACGTGCTTAATCGGGCGCAAATTGATATTTCAAGCCTGAAATTTGATCCGGAGATGCCTGTGAAAGGGCAGCAGGTATCCCTGACTTTAAGGCTCGAAAACGTTGGAAAAGGGGAAGCTCGTTCGGTCAAAGCCAGACTTGAGGGACTTAAGGGCAGCGGAAGCACGAGCGCTTTTCTCGGGCGTCTGGATAAGGACGATGATGCCCCTGCGGTATTTACATTCACTCCTGGGAAAACAGGTGATCAGAACGTGACCCTGCTGGTAGAGTATGAAGATGATTTTGGTGAGCACCAGGTTAGCGAGAACCTGACTTTTAATGTGAAAAGCCAGGAAGGAAGCATTCTTCCAATTGTGCTCGGAGCAGTCCTGGTCCTTGTAGCTGCGATTCTTTATATGAAAAAGAAAGGTAAGCTCTAAAATTCCGAGAACAAGAATCTTGGAGTTAATAATTTCGAAAAAAAGAATCCTGAAAATAATAATTTCGAAAATAAGCCCGAAAATAGGATTAACCAGAAAGGATGGCCTATTATGCTTGAAAAAGCGAGAGTTTCCTTCTTCCTTGCCAGCCGCTCCATAACCAGGGGCAATAAAGGAATTACAATCTTTACAGTTTTTGTCCTGACCCTGATCTTTATACAGCTTGTGCTTTTCTCAAGCATGCTGGCTGGGGTTACGCTCAAGTTCAATGAACTTATGGTGAACTTTCAGACCGGAAACGTCGTGGTCGAACCGAAGGAAGAAGAACGCTATATAGAGGACGCATCAGCTCTCCAGAAGAAGATAGAAAGTCTTCCGCAGGTAATAGGGACCTCGGCTCGCCTGAAAACGACTGGAAACTTCCGCTATAAACAGAAAGAAATGGGAGCTACGGTTTATGGGATAGATTCTGCGGACGAGACCCTCGTAACAGGCCTTGAAGATGCTATAATAAGTGGGGATTTTCTGAGCAGGCCTGATAGAGGAGAGATAATTTTGGGCAGGGAGGTCTCCGGAGGTTTCGGAGCCCTTATGGAATCTAAGTCTTTAGGAGGTGTGGAAGTCGGAGATACCGTTGAACTTACAATCGGAGGCGTAACCCGAAAGTTCAGGGTAAAGGGAATCTACTCAACGCGTTTCTTCATGGCTGATGCCTCAGCCTATCTTACAAAGGCTGATCTTGAAGAACTGATGGGGATTGAGGGCAGAGACTTTGCTCAGGAAATAGCAGTTAAAACCACAGACGGCACACCTGAGGACGATACCAGGACTGAGCTTCTTTCTCTCGGCGTCAGTGAAAATATACGTACCTGGACTGAATTTGCAGGTATCCTCCGACTGATCGAAAGCACGCTTGGGCTGGTCCGGAATATTATGAACGCAATCGGTCTGCTAATTGCTTTTGTGATCATCTTCGTGGTTATTTACGTAAATATCGTGAATAAAAAAAGACAGATCGGGGTTCAGAAAGCAATAGGGATAGAACAAAATGTGATAATTGCATCCTTTGTGCTCCAGGCCATGCTTTACGCAGGTGCGGGTGTTATATTTGGCTACGCGTTTATGCGCTTCGGGCTTGTGCCTTATACGGTTTCCCACCCTATAGAAGTCCCTCTTGGCACTATGAGCCTCAGGCTGGACAATGCAGAGGCCTTAAATCGGGCAGTCCTCCTGTTCCTTTCTTCTGTAGTAGGCTCAGTAATTCCTGCGTACAAACTGGCTCAGAAAGACCTTCTTGACCTGATCTGGGGCAAATAAATGGGGCAAACAAAGGGTGAAACTATGGAAAAAATCAGAAACCATACCGAGGACGCAGTAAAAAGTATGGATGAAATCCGAAAACAGACAGAGAATACAGTAAAAAGTATGGATATAATCCGAAAATCGACAGATGATACTATTACAGACACTATTATAGAAGGTGTAGATATCACACGCACTTTCAAGATGGGAGAGGTAGAGGTTAGGGCCCTGCGCAGCGTAAACGTAAGAATCCGGCGTGGAGAGTTCGTTGCAATCATGGGTCCGAGCGGTTCAGGCAAAACCACACTTTTAAACCAGCTCGGCCTGCTTGATACCCCAAATTCGGGAAAGGTCATTATAGACGGTTCGAATACCTCCAGACTGTCCGACAGCGAAAAAGGCAAATTCAGGCTGCATAACCTTGGCTATGTTTTTCAGGACTATGCTCTTCTTCCCGAGCTCAATGCCATGGAAAATGTCTATATCTCTCTTATGATGCAGGGCAAAAGTAAAACCGAATGCGAATCCGCAGCCGCAGAAATTCTTGCCGCAGTTGGCCTTGGCGACCGCCTTCAGCAGCTTCCCTCCAAAATGAGCGGAGGCCAGCAGCAGAGAGTCTCAATAGCCAGAGCTCTTGCCCATTCTCCAGAAGTCCTTTTTGCAGACGAGCCCTGTGCCAACCTTGACTCCGAGACCTCAAAGGAAGTTCTTGACCTTTTCGAGAAATTCAACCAGGAAAAAGGGCAGACGATTGTAATGGTTACACACGAAGAATGGCATGCCGAATACGCAGACAGGGTAATTAGGTTGAAAGATGGAATCGTTCAGGAGTGAAACTTTCTGAACAGGCCTAATCAACTTGACCTTTTTATTATATATTCGATGAATATTAATGGATCTATCTCATTAGAATAATATGATCAACTTCTATTTCTCTTTCTATCATTGTTTCCTCTGAATTTCTATAACTTACAAGATATTTCAGATACCATCTTACGTTTTGTAGAATAACCTCTCTTTCGTAATTGTTTCCACTTATAAGAAGTAAATAACACGTTATCTCTTCTTAATTTTCCTAATTTATTACGCGTTTATTATGAATTTTGCAACAGAACTCACTTTATTTCAGACTTACAACTGCAATGATTGTGAAATTTGCACAAAAGGGTAAAAAGAAAAAGTATATAAAAAATTAAAATAAATTAAAAATGCTGTTTTATTGCAAAAAGTCAGGATATTGTGAAAAATCTTACTTTATTATCAAATAAGTGGAACCTTAACATCGGAAAGTTTATTATTCTCAACATAAAGAAAAAAGTATACAAAGGCGAGAATTATAGTGTCAAATTTCATGATTAAATTTTTTGCATTACAACCGGAATTGTTGCGTTGCCGGCTCAAGACGAAGGAAATAAAATATGAAGAATACACTAAGAAAATTACCTGGAATAGGTTTTAGAATCCTTTCTTTTATACCAGTCTTTAACTGGATCTCGTTGCTATATATTGGCCTGATTAACTCCAGTACTCTAAATGTCATTTGTGCTGTCGCTTATGCAGTAATAACATTTACCGATACTTCCTTATCTCTTCTTATTTGGATATTGGGTATAGTTCATTATGCGGTTGCATATCAAATTGTAAAAAAGCAGATCACCGTTGACACGGGGAATTCCACTGCTCAAACAAGTACAACCACTATTCATGAAAACACTTCCGTCGCCAATGACTTTTCCGATATTGTTGTTTCTGGAGAACAGGAATCTAAACAATCAATTCCTGCAATGCCTTCAAATGCTTTTGAAGACGTTAAAGCTTCCGTTCCTGAAAATACTACTGTTGCTAATGGATTTTCCGATATTGTTGTTTCTGGAGAATATGAGGAAAAACAGTCAATTCCTGTAAGGCCTTCACGTGTTTCGGAGGATGTTAGTGTTTCCGTTTCTCTTGAAAACATTTCCTACACGAAGTTTTTCAGAGATATGGAGAGAAATGCTTCAAGAGAGGGGAAAACTGCAGCTTTTGCCCCCTTTATGTCCTACTGGCCAACTTATGACAACATGAACAAAGCTCAACAAGAATGGTATTTTTATTGGCGCTCCCAAATTCGTAAAGGAAATTACTTGGATACTGATTTGTCCTACATTTTTGTGTTGATTTATGAACTTCTCAGCGGTATCGAGTGGCAAGATCCACAGGATGGATATCAAAAGCTCATGCAATTATGGACAGCGTATCGAAAAAAATTCCCTTCCTTAGATAGTTATTTAACTAGGTGGACATTTGATTTTACTCAGCTATACAGTTTGGAATATAGGCTTCCTGATGTAGATGAGAATCTTCGATTAGCTCCCTCTGTCATGACAGATATTTTAATAGAACAACACGCGGAAAATGTGCCGCTTAAGCTTCATTTTTCGTTGATTAATGCTATAAGTGATTATTCTCTTGTTAACAGTAAATTTTACAAAAATGGGAATCAAGATCTCATGCATGAGGCAATTCCAAGGGTGATTGCACTGGCAGATGCTGCTTTACGTAAAAATAAACAAAAAGGAATTTTAGACACTTATGGACCAACTAGTATAAAGAAGCAGGAATATTATGTTTTTACAAACGCATTGTGCCCGCAAGCTAACAAAAAAATATACGTTACTATAAAGGATTACTCCGCATACCCCGAGTTAAGAGCTTATATCAAAGAACTTGTCAGGTATGGCGAAAACACTCTGCGTGAATTGCGAGGATATCAGGGACGATTACGTGGTGTGACGATTGATGATGAAACTGCAAAATTGGTGAAAAATTTCTTGAAAAAGGAATACGGGCAACAGGCGAAACAAGAAAATGAGCCTACTAAAAAGCTAGTCACATTAGATCCTGGAAAAATTAAAAGACTCATAGACGATTCCGAGGCTGTGCGCAAAGCGCTTGGAGTGGAGGAAACGAACACTCCTGAGAACAAAGAGTTGTATACAGATATTCAAGAAGTTACCGCAATCTATACCGCTATTTCACCCAAAGCACGCAGTCTTTTAGACCGCTTGGATAAATCAACATGGGAGTGCAGTGCAGCGCAAGAAGATGAACCTTTGATAGTGGAGATTAACCGTTTGGCTGAGCGCTATCTCGGCCGCGCACTTTTAGTGGCAGAGGCTTCCAAAATAATCGCCGAAGATGACTATCGGGATGAGCTAGAGTATATTTATCAAAACCAGCCTACAACATCATTCGAGGGAAATGGTTCTAAACTATTTGATTCATCAATATTAACACCTGAGATGAAAGAGTTTGTTGATGCTCTTTTACCGGTACAACAAAAAGCGCTTTATGTGCTGATAACAAGTGAAAACCCACTGAGCGATTTAGAAACAATAGCCGATGAAGCACTTACAATGCCGCAGCTCCTCTTAGATGAGATTAATGAATTAGCATTTCAGAAAATGAAAAACATTATCGTTGATGCTGTAGATCAGAAACCTCAAATTTTGGACGAATACTTAGATTTACTCAAACAATCTGTCGCATAGGAGAGAAAACAAAATGTCATCTGTAAAGATCAGCCGTCGTGAGTCAGGCGCTCTTATGAACTCATTAATCGCAGGAGTGGTACCCAGAATCGGTTTGCGACACATAGCTGTTGGCAGAAAAAATGAAGTAAATGCCTTTTTAAATGATCTAGTGACCATTGAAGACGGCGGAGCATCTTTTCGCTTGGTCTCTGGGCATTACGGCAGCGGAAAAAGCTTTTTGCTGCAAATGATTCGTAACAATGCAATGGAACGGAATTTCGTAGTAGCTGATGCAGATTTGTCCCCCGAACGCCGTCTTACCGGAACAAAGGGTCAAGGGCTTGCCACGTATCGTGAGCTAATGCAGCACCTCTCAACGCTCACAAGACCCGAAGGTAGTGCACTTGAATCAATTCTCCAAAAGTGGATCAGTTCTTTACAGACCAGCGTAACAAAGGCAAGAGGATTTCGTCCAGGTGCCCCAGAAATTGTTGATGCTGTCAGCATTGAAATAAGCGAAGTGTTGAACGATCTTTCTGAAATGGTATACGGTTTTGCGTTTTCTTCCGTTATTGAGGCTTACTGGCGAGGAATGAAAACTGGGGATGAAAATTTGAAGCAGGCTTCGTTGCGATGGCTTCGCGGAGAATTTTCTACAAAAACCGAAGCCCGTCAGTATCTTTCGGTGGATTGCATTATAGATGACCAAAGTTGGTATGATTTTTTAAAGTTATTTGCTGTTTTTGTGGTCAAAACTGGATATAAAGGGCTGTTGGTATTTTTGGATGAAGGTGTAAATCTCTTTAAAATTACGCACAAGCAAGCCAGAGACAGTAACTACGAGAAAATACTAACTATTTTTAATGATACCATGCAAGGGAAAGCACAATATATTGGTGTTTTTCTTAGCGGGACACCTCAGTTCATTTACGATGAACGTAGAGGCCTTTTTAACTATGAAGCACTGCGCTCACGTCTTGCAGATAACCGTTTTGGTGCAGAGGGTTTTGTGGACTATACGAGTCCTGTAATCAAGCTTAATCAACTCTCTGCCGAAGAGATTTACGTATTGTTACAACGGCTTTGTGAGCTTCACAGTGCGCACTATTCTTACACGTGCCCTTTTGGAGAAAAAGAACTCACTGCTTTTATTAACACTATAGTTGTACGTTTAGGTGCAGATCAATTGTTGACCCCACGTGAAATTACTAGAGATTTTTTAGGCCTTTTGAATATTCTGCATCAAAATTCCGATCTAACTTTTGATATTCTGATAGCAGAAAAAGGATTCTCAGTAAAGAGTGCGGGACTAAACCCTGAAGAGGTATCCAAAAAAGAGGATGACCTCTTCGTCGAGTTTGATATATGAGCCAGACTGCTTTTGAGCGCTATGCGCCATTCATACAGGAATATATTTATCGGAAACAGTGGACAGATTTGCGTGAGGTTCAGGTAGAGGCTTGTGAAGCAATTCTGGACACAGATGATCATGTTATTATCGCTTCAGGAACTGCTTCTGGCAAAACAGAAGCGGCTTTTTTTCCCGTATTGACGTCCCTGTATCAAAATCATCCAGATACAATTGGCGTTATGTATATTGGACCGTTAAAAGCGCTGATTAACGACCAATTTGAAAGACTTAGTGGATTGCTTGAGGAAAGCTATATCCCTATCTGGCCTTGGCATGGGGATATATCACAAGCAGTAAAAAAACGTGCGCTAAAAGAGGCACAGGGAATACTCCAAATTACGCCTGAATCACTGGAAGCATTGCTGATGCTCCATCCCGGTGATGCAATGCGTTTGTTCTCTGATTTGCGGTTTATAATCATCGATGAAATTCACGCGCTTATGGGAACAGATCGTGGTCTGCAAGTGCTTTGTCTCTTATCACGGCTAGAAAAAGTTGCAAACTGCAAACCTAGACGTATCGGACTTTCCGCAACCCTGAATGACTATGAACCGGCCATGCAGTTTTTAGCTGCAGGAAGCAACCGAAAAGTACAGGCAGTGGGTATCAGACACCACCAACGGAAGATTTCATTGTGTGCCGAAAGTTTTGTCCTACCCGATGACCCTGAAGAAGCTGAAAAAGTTAAGCAGGAATATAATGATTTTCTCTATGAAAACTGCCATAGTAAGAAATGCCTGATTTTCACTAATAGTAGAGGCGATGCAGAAAAAACTATTGCCGATATGAAAGAAATCGCACTGAAGAAGAATGAGAAAGATGTATTTTATGTCCATCACGGCAGTGTTTCAGCCGCACTACGGCACGAAGCGGAATCTGCTCTGAAGGACGTAAATGGACCTACCGTTGCAGCTGCCACACTGACATTGGAACTGGGTATTGATATTGGCGACCTAGATTCCACTATTCAAATTGGTGCACCCTATTCCTGCGCAAGCTTTGTGCAGCGTCTTGGACGCTCCGGAAGACGTAGTGGAAAATCGCAAATGATGTTTCTTGACGTATATGAACCATCAGACAGAAACCCTCTTGAGCAAATGCCATGGAAATTATTGCGTGCCATTGCAATCATTCAGCTTTATCTTGAGGAGCGCTGGGTAGAACCATTTGAGCTTAAGGCAAAACCATTCAGCCTGTTGGCACATCAAACGCTTAGCATTTTAATGACATTTGGTGAACTTAGTCCCTCTGAACTGGCAAGGAATGTCTTGATGCTTCCCGCATTCTATAGTACAGTCAGTCAAGAGGAATATAAAGAACTACTAAGGCACATGCTAGCAAATGACTATTTGCAGCGTCTTGAGGGCGGAAATATCATCGTTGGTTTAAAAGGCGAAAAGATTGCAAATCACTATTCTTTCTATGCAGTATTTCGAGATGAGAAGGCCTATCATGTTCACAGTCAAGATGGTGAAATCGGTACATTGGACAGATGTCCAATTGTAGGTGAATTCTTCATTTTAGCTGGTCGAACATGGAAGGTATACGATGTTGATGAGAAACGTAAAATTGTATATGTTAATTCTGCAAAAAACAACCGCATACCAAGTTGGAAAGGTTCTGGGGGACATATCCATACGAAAATTGTCTGGAGAATTAGGCAAATTTTGAGGGAAGATATTAAATATAGTTATTTGCAACCAAAAGCATCGCAGGTCATTGATAATGCATGTTCCATTGCCAGAGAAACAGGGATACTACAAAAAAGTATTATTCCCTATGCTGAGCGATCATTTTACTTGTGTCCATGGGTAGGAAGTAAAACGTTACAGACAATTAAAAATCTGCTAGCGTGCGGTCTAAAAGATTCACTTCGAATTTATTCTGTTTTTGAAGGAGATCATTATTTGCAGATCACGAGTGACTTATCTGTTGCTGAGTTTGCCGATAAGTTGTCAAATCTTCAAATAAACATCAATGACCCCGATATGGTACTACCCAAAAATCAAGTACCAAAGCTTGATAAATATGATCAGATGGTTCCTGATGAATTATTGCGAAAGGCGTTTCTTTATAATGAGTTGGACGTGAAAACGGCCGTTGAGGTACTGAAAGGACTATAATTAGATTTGTGCAAATCGCATCTCGCTTTGTTTCTCCCGTTCACTTGGCGTAAAAGGTTGATTGTTTCTATCTTTCCTTATGTCTTTTCTCCTTCTAACCTACCTTTTATGCCAAACTCCTTTAAGTTCGTAAAGTAACCACTAACAAATAAAAACGGACTTCTAGTCAGATAGCCTTTTTTGTAAAAACCCAGTCCATCTGTAAAGAAAATTATTTTAGAAAGACGGTCATCAATAACTTCACTAATTCGTCCACAACATACTGTCTTCTTGAACCAATTGTAAAAGCAACTATTAATCTACTCAGATGCTTTTTGAAAGATTCCCAGAAGCCCAGGTTGTAAACTTGATGCTTTCATAGGTCAATTCCCTGGCAGTACAGCCTGAATACACATTCTTTGCAATTTTCTGGGTCTTCCGTCTTCTCAAATCCGTGCTCGTAATCATGGGCAATATTTCGTGCAGTCTCCACCATAGAGTCAATTGCCCCTCTATCAAGGGGGCTTATTCTGCCTTCATTACTCCTGTATTCTCCATCCTCCTGCAGTTCAAAACTCCGAGGTTTTTCCATGGCCAGCATGTCAAGTGTCAGTCGCTTCGCCCTGTATCCGTGGTACATGTGTTCAAAGCCTTGTGCGTAGAGCAGGAGCTGCCTTGAACGGTCTTCGGGACTCACATCATACTTTCCGGTCTTGTAATCGATGATTTCGACCTCTTTTGTGGAGGGGGTAAGTAAATCAACTCTGTCTATTATACCCTTGAAGATGAAGCCTTCTATAGGGACTGAAAACCACTTTTCAACCATAATGTTATTTGAGATCCGGTCTTTGTTTCTGAGCCAGAATACTTCAAAAAGAGGAAGGGTGGATTCCAGATCTACATACATCCATTCGGGATTTTTATGAAGAGTTTCAGCTATCTCATATAGTGTCTTCTTTTCCGAAACTTTTTCTTTAACTGCTATTTCAAGCACTTCATGCACGAAACTTCCCCTTGTCAGAACTCCTGTGGAATCTTCACTTTTCCGGCTAGGCATGCACAGGATTTCCTGCAATTCATACCTTTTTGGACAATTTTCGTATGTTTTTAAGGCAGAAAAGCTAAAACTGAAAGCTTCTGGATTAAATCTTAATCCATTGGTTCTGGTTTTCAAATTTTCAAGAATTTTTTCTGCCTTTTCAGCCGGATCTATTCGACTCCATTTTTGCTGCATTTCTTCAAGATAGTTCTTACATTTCCCATCTCTTAAGGCTCTATATACCATAAGATAGTGTACAGCTTCCTCAAGATCCTTGTCAAGAGCATTAATAAGAAGTTGAATACACCTGTTTTTCTCTCTTTCAAGTTCATTGTCCGTTGTAAGGTCTGCGACTTTGATCTCAAGGTCTCTTCGATAAGACAGGTTAAGAGCATCAAAAGGGGTTTCTATTTGCATACTACTGCTTTTGTTTTCTTTTCCACAAATCTCCAAATTTCTCCAGTTTTCATACCCTATTTCTGTAAGAAACTCGGAAGGTTCTCTCTCTTTGCCTCCATATTCTAAAGAAAGTGTAAGGATTAGATCTTCTTTTGCTCTTGTGAAAGCCACATAGCAAAGTCTGCGCTCTTCTTCCAGCTTTATCTCTTTTTTGCGCTCTTTAATTGCCTTTTCGAGATCTTTCTCACTCAAGCCTGCTGAAAAAAGGTCTTTGTATCGATCCATAATTTCAAGAGGAATAAGAGGTTCCTGCCCTCCTCTTAGTAGAGGGAACTTATCCTTTGCCATACAGGTTACAAAAACGACACTGAATTCAAGCCCTTTTGCTGCGTGAACGCTCATAAGGCTTACTGCATCCTCCTCCTTAATCTTTGCAGATGCAGGGTTTCCTCCCATTTCATCCAAGATCTCAAGATACTCTATGAAGCCAAAAAGCTCTCTATTATGGAATTGCTCAAAATTCTTTGCCATTTCATGCAGGTTTCTCAGGTTCAGGAATGCTTCTCTCGCTTTCAGCGTGTCCAGCGTGTTAAGGTACCTCACAAATCCACTGTGGTCATAAATTTCAAGCAAAATATCGGAAATGTCCATCAGTTTTTTCTCATTGAGAATCCTGACTGTTTCTTTTACCTTTTCAATAGTACTGCATCCATTTTCACTTAATTCCATTTTATCAAGACGATCATAGATGGCTTCCTGAAACGAAATCTTGTTTTTCTTTATATATTCCCCTATTCTGATGGAGTCTCTATTATCGAGGCTGTTGTTGTAGTGAAAGAGCCTCCACCATGCTTCAGTTCCTCTTGGAGTGGGATTTGTGAGGTTGTTTAATATGTAAAGATAAGAGAGTACAGTCTTGATTTCGGGTTGTTTTAAATAATCAGAATCATCTTTCACAACTATAGGGATTCCACGTTTCTTGAGAGCCTGTCTGATCTGTCTCCCCTGAGCGTGGGTTCTGTAAAGCACTGCAATTTCTTTTAGAGGAACGCCCTTTTCAGTGTAAGCCCCGATCTGCTCAACAATTTTCCTGGCTTCCTCACCATCGTCTTTTGTTTCTTGGATGACAACATTTTTCCCATTATCACCATTGCAATTTTTGAGAAGAATACACTCACTTTTTCTGTCTTCGGGATAATTCTGTGAAATCAGCCTGTGAGCTATATTAAGAATTTTATTTGTTGACCTAAAACTTACATCTAGATTAATAACATCATTTTCTGAAATTCCAAACTGCTTTTTGAACTCCTCAATGTTATCTGAAAACGCACCTCTAAAAGCATAAATACTCTGATTCACGTCTCCAACAACTGTAATATTTGTTTCCTTTTCAGTAAGGCGCTTAATAAGCTCGAACTGGACGCGGTTCGTGTCTTGGAATTCATCAACAATAACGTAAGAATATGTATCACTTAGTTCGGTTGTGCCATATTTATTAAATAAATTAAGGGCAATCAAGTTTAGATCCCCATAGTCAAGGCAATTCGAGGCTTTTTTTCTTTCCTCATACATCTCCCAGGCATTTATGAAATCTGCATATTGTTGATATTCTTCATAGAGTTCAATAAAGTCCTGCCAGCTTTTCTTTTCGCTTTTTAAATCTTTCTGCTGGTTTTTCTCTTTCAAATGAAATGTATTCAAATTAATTTTGCAGTCTGTATAAAACTGTTCCAGCTTGCTTTCTTCAACTAGTTCAAGCAAAGATCTTTTCTTCTTTTGGAGATAATTTTTGAAATTATCTATTGGAATATCGAGGTCTTTTGCCATTGAAATAGTCTTAGAATATAGGGCTGCATTTCTTGAAGTGGTATCTAGTTCTTTGTAAATCACGATGGCTGTATCAATATCCTCAAAAATAGTGAATTGTTCAGAAACTCCGCATTTTTCCGCCTTGTTTTTGATCAGCTCGTCACAGAAGGCATGAAAAGTGCTAACCTTTACATCAGCTCCTTGATCCAGAAGTTCACTAATTTTCTGTTTCATATTTCTGGCAGCTTCTCTTGAAAAGGTTAGAGCGAGTATTTTTCCCGGTTCAATTCCCTGTTTCTTTATCATAAAGGCAATTTTTTCAGTTATTGTTTTAGTTTTGCCTGTACCTGCACCTGCAAGAATCAGTAAAGGGCCTGAAGTGTGTTCAATTGCTTCTTTTTGTTTCGAAGTGAGGGTTGAAAAGGAATCTTCTGACATGCGATTACCTGAGAAATTTATATTATTTAGATATCGATTATTTTAATTTTTATAAAAATTTGAATATTTATCAAAATTATAATTAATAATTTTGTAACTTTTACTATAAAATATAATATATTTGTATATTTAATCAGCATTTCACATACTATTTAACTTTAACTAATATTTAATATAAATATCAAAAAAGATTGGAGTTTTTGATGAGTTTTACACCTAGGAATGAAATTCTCCCCACATCCAAAAGTCCAAGGAGAACTTGCAGAGACTTGCTTTTTAGTTCTCTCAAATCTTGCGCAAAAGGCTAATGGAAAGTATCGTGATCTTTTTGTGGTGACTGGGAACTTTTTTGAAAGGATAAATGTGGCTACAAAAGACATTTTACGTGTTGTCTACATTAAGATAATCTTAAGGAAGCTCTATTACAGTGTTTCCTAGAAATCATGATTTTATGTCATATGAACAGAATAATTTGTGGACTATTTTTAAAGAAATTATGAAAATAATATCTTCGTTCTAAGGAATAAAGAGGTAGAATAACTTAATAATATTATCTCAAGAGATGTCATAGTTCGAAAAAGCCCATGAAAATAGCACATATTAGAAACAACATTTACGAATTGCATGGTCATAACTCAATAAGATAATCATTATATCAATAAACTAAAATTAGATCAATACGCAAAAAAAAGAAAATCAAATAAGATTAACTGTTAAAAATATTATATACAATGACTACGTATTATAAATTGCGTTCTCATCCCTTTAACACCCCACTAGCAAAAAGCACCTACTCCAGAACATTACTCCACTATAAAAGGGATAAAAAGAGAAACTCGCAACGTATGAGTCAAGTACCTCAATACCTCTTCCCCAACTACAACAAAGTGAGTCTCTTGAATACCATTCGGAACTCCCAGGTTTTTTTGGATGGGAACGCCACCTCATTTTTAAAAAAGTTATGACTATTCAGGTACTATAAACCAATATTAAAACCTTAATTAATCGATATTAAGAGCTTTAATTGACAGATATCTATGCCCAAAGTCGGTATTAGTTGCCCATTTTTAGGGTATCTTACTAGTTCCAAAGAATTTTCAGGATCCGAATCTATTTACCTGAGTTTCGTTTAGAGAGGACAGAGCCCTTTTTCGGATAAATCAGCCTTTTATAATGCCTTTTAGAAAGAGTTGACCTTTTTCTTTGTTACCGTACGGCAATCAGACTAACATTTTACATTCAGTCACATCAGGTATCGTAGCTTAATGCTATAATGTTAAACCAATAAAGAAACATTAAATTTCTATGTCAACAAAATAGAGATAAAATAATATTACTTGTTAAAGATATTATATAGGATGAGAGCATAGTATAATTTGCGTTCTCATCTACAAGACCACATAGCAAGACCTATTCCACAAGAAATACTTCAACGCCTACTCCGAAAAATCTACTCTAAAAGTGAAGAGATAAGAAACTCGCAACCCGTGAGTCTAACACCAAACCTCTTCCTGAACAAGACCTAATAAGTGCCGTTCGGAACTTCCAGAAATACTCAGATGAGAACGCATATCTTTTTTATGAACTGTTAAAAGGTTTTCGGCCTGACAGAAAATCCATGCTGAAGTTAATGCATTCTCCTGTGTCTCTTTTTCCAAGTATACGGCAAAAAATAAAAAATGGTTTTTATAAAACTAGAAGGCTGACAAATTTTTAAAACCCTGATAATGCAATTGCTTTAATCTACCCAAAAGAGAGTTTAATCTTATCAATAAATAAATAAATAAATAAATAAATAAATAAATAAATAAATAAAATATAGAAGAAGTGAAAAAAAGAGTTATAAAGATATAGTCTCACTCTCTTTTTTCCGCTTGAAAATTGCAGTTACTCTACCTTCTTCATCGATATCGTTTCTTATCAGAATCAGTTCCCAGCCTTCATTCCCCATCCTTTCAAGTTCAACCATCATTTCTGGCATCATGGCATTAAGTTTGCGAGTATCATACTCCCATAGGTGTATCATTTAATAATCCCCCAGTTAACGATAAAGATAAATTTTTTAATGTTTATATTGGAATAAAACTATAAATAACCTGAACAAAAGAAAAAAATAAATCAGGTATTTGCCTCAAGCGAAGCTATCTTTCCTTCCTCAGCCTTATTTACCGGAATTCTAATTTTTTAATCTTACTTAAGTGAGCTTACTTCACTTTAGAGTCCGATAACCCTGAAACTACGGACCTAAAAAGTATCTCTAACTTTTTGAGAAAGTTCTTTTTAAAAAAGCTTGAGATATGTTTTTCCTTCCTTCAACTAACCGTAACGTATTTGAGGGCCTTCATCCTTTTCGACCATAACCGCCATGCTGTATGAAACTAGTTCGGTCACTATCTGGCTAATCTATGAAGACTCGAACCTGACACTCACTATTGCGTTAGCTCCAAGAGCCCTGCATGCTTTTTTTATCGGTTAAGTGCTTGTTCGCAGGATTGATTGGATCAGGAGTTCAATGTACTCGTGGATCTCCCCATCGACAATTGACCTGAGGCCGGCAGTTATATTTTGTCCTGCTTCCGATTCCTCACAATCAGTCCTCACATAAACCTTTACGGCCCTTCGCTATTTCGAGTGGGTAACTTACATTTATCTCCTAAATGTCAGAGTAGCATATCTAAAATTTGGACATTTATAGTTAAAAATCATATTCAATCTTGATGTTTCTCTTTTTGGACTATTTTCTAACTGAACAATTATTTTCAACCCATAAAAAACAGCGAAAAGTCAAAAAGAATAATTGCGTGAACATTGGAGAATAATTGTCGAATTCATAAAATTTGATTAACATATAAAAACCTTAAATATGTTTAATAATTAATAACTTGTTAAAAAATTCTTAATTTAGTTAATGCGGTAAGAAAGTGACAAGTATTAATCAAGAATAGCTATAAAATTACCAAACAAGGGGAAAATATTATGAGTGGTCAACATAATGTTGTTTTGTATGAGTATGGTTTGTTTGACGATGAAGATAAATATTGTAAGAATCAGCAACAGTTTAAGTCAATTTTAAACTCAGGTTTTACTACAGTAATTTTATGGACAATCCATGTCAATGAAAAGGGTGATTTATACTATAACGATAACCTTATAGTGCAAAATGGAATGTTTGAAAAACAGTATGATTACCTACCAAAACTTATCAACAATTTAAAGTCCGGCAACTTAGTAAAAACAGTGGTTTTAGGTCTCAGTAGTGGTGGCACGTCAGATTTTAAACACATTAAGGATATGTTCGCTTCAAGTACAGGCAAAAAAACACTTTTAAATAATTTTAAAGTATTGGTTGACGAGTTGACAATTGATGGTTTTGATTTTGATTTAGAAGAATTTCCACTTGAAAATTACACGGATACAATTGTCCAACTTACATTAGAATTGGACAAATATGTAAAGATCATTACATATTGCCCCTATTGTGATGAAGATTTTTGGCTCGACTGTCTGGTGCAGGTCTATGCCAAAAACGACTCTAAACAAATTGTTAGTTGGTTTAATTTACAGTGCTATGATGGAGGTAGTGGTAATAATCCCGAGATTTGGGCTAAAAAAATAATAAGCTATCCTTCACCACTTGGAATTTTAGACTCGGAAGCTTTCATCGTTCCAGGCTACTGGTGCTTATATCAATCTCCTGAAGAAGTTCAAGATACTTTCAGAGAACTTAAGCAAACCGATAAAGGCATTAATGGGGGTTTTATATGGAATTCCAGCGATATATTTAAAGTAAAGCATGATCCCAAAGACTATGCTCAGGCGATTCTTCAAGGTTTAGATTCAGTTACCAGATCACGTTGTTAATGAAGTTCAGGCTTCGTAGAATATATACAAAAGTCAGCTACAAAAATGTGGATAAAAATATGAAATATGTAGTAGGTTATTTACTAGTNNACTAGTCCAAATTAACAAAGATTCGCTATTTTAGAGGATTTCTACAAAGCTGATTTATCGCCTTCATACTCTCGTTTAAAACTGGAAAGTGTTAGGCAGGCGTACACAAAACTAAGGAGTTAAAACCCAAAAGACGAAGACAGGGTAAGTTTTACGTTCATGTCCAATAAACCAGTTTCTTTGGCAGTTTGCCTTAATAATTATTTATATACATTAGTTTATTATTCTACAATGCATGTATTTTCTCCAAGTTGTAAATACTAGGAGAATAATCACTATATTACATTAGACTATGAAAATTTATCCAATTTTACGCGGTTTGTAAGTTTTTAAACACTCTTAATTGGTTGGGACTTTAACCTTAAAACTGAGTTAATTTGGTCCCCCAATTTTCAATCATTTTTCTTTCTTCCGTTCGAGTAACAAATCAAAATTAAGTGCCAGCCAGCCATTAAGAAATAATGTACAGATTTCCCGTGGATTATATATAATGTCCAGACTTTTAATAAACAATGATCAAAATCAGTTTCAAGCAGGGAACACTTCTTATAGAAGGTAATGTGAGAGTTCCCAATGCAGTCTGGGATGAAAGAAGCGGAAGTTTCAGGGCTCTTGCTCTTTATTACAGAGATATAATAAATTATCTGAAAAATTCTAAAATCCCGTTTAAAGACGAAGTGCTTGACCTCCTTCCATGTCCGGATTTAGCAGCAGCTTATGAAGCTTCCGGAAAGAAACTTAAGTTAAGGGATTACCAGGCCGAGGCTCTTGTGACCTGGAGAGAAAACAATAGATGGGGAGTGCTTGTCCTGCCAACAGGGAGTGGAAAAACTCTTGTTGGAATAAGGGCAATTGCAGGCTGCAACACTCCTGCCCTTGTGGTTGTCCCGACGCTTGACCTGCTTGAACAATGGAAAAAACAGCTTGAAGAAGCTTTTTTAATGGAAATCGGAAAGCTTGGGGGTGGGGAGAAGAAAATTCTTCCAATAACCGTTTCTACATATGACTCTGCTTATATTCACGCCGAAAGTCTTGGGAACAGATTCGGCCTCCTTGTTTTTGACGAAGTACATCATCTGCCTGCAGCCGGATACAGGAGCATTGCCGAGTTTTCCGCAGCTCCTTACAGGCTTGGGCTAACAGCCACTTACGAACGGGAAGATGAGTTACACTCGGAGCTTAGCAGGCTTGTAGGGGGAAAAGTATACGAAAAACATGTATCGGAACTTGCAGGCAGCCACCTTGCCCCTTACAGGATCAAACGGATAGCTGTTGCACTTACGGATGAGGAAAGGAAAGAATACGACAAATTTTATTCGGTTTATACAGATTATCTCCGGAAAACCGGAATCGTTCTTCAGGGGCCAGGGGATTTTCAGAAACTGGTCATGAGAAGTGGAAGAGATCCTGAAGCCAGAAAAGCCCTTCTTGCAAGAAACACAGCCAGAGAACTTGCTTTCAATACCGACTCAAAACTTGAAAAACTTAACGAGATCCTTAAAGCACATCGGGAAGACAGGATCTTCATTTTTACAGAACATAACCTGCTTGTCCACCGGATTTCCAGGGAATTTCTCATTCCTGCAATTACCTACAGGACGCCTGCAAAAGAAAGGAGTTCCATCCTTGAAAAGTTCAGGGAAGGAAAATACAGGGCTGTGGTCACTTCAAAGGTGCTTGACGAGGGAATTGACGTTCCTGAGGCAAACATAGGGGTTATAGCAAGCGGCACAGGGAGCAAATTAGCATATATCCAGCGCCTCGGAAGAATTCTCAGAAAGAAAGAAGGAAAAGAAGCCATACTCTACGAAATTATAACTGAAGAAACGACAGAAGCCGGAACTGCCAGAAGAAGAAAAGAAGCTGTTTCAAACCGAAAAGGCTCTGGAAGACCAGTGAAGGAAAAATAAATGAAGAGAGAATCAGAAAAGGAAAAAAAGATGAAGAAAGAATCAGAACAGAAAAGCCAAATTAGAAATGGGCCCGGAAAGGAAAGCCAGATAATTAAAGAACAAGGAAGAGAAAACCAGATGAAGAAAGAAAAAAGCTCCGGAGGCGGCTCACCTGCTCACTTCTGACCTTCTTGTAACCCGCATTTCCGGAGGGAAAATAAAGCCTGTATACGCAGCTTTTGATCCCGAAAACCTGGAACTTTCAAAGCTTTTGATAGAAACTTTCGAGCAGCATATCGGAAAAACCTATGGGGATCTTCTGGCTGAACTTGATGGTTACGAGGAAATGAATTACCGCTTTATCAGGGGGCTTTCCCAGCTGCTTGGAAGGCGCACCGTTATAGAAACGGATGCAGCCGTTGACCCTTCTCTGGCAAGGGAAACGGTTTTTGAAGCCTGCAGTGGCATGGCCCTTTCTCCTGCCGAGAAAAAAGAAGCTCTGCAAAAAGCTGCAAAAAAGCTTTCAATTTCGGTAAAGGAACTTGAAAAGGCACTCTGGGCGGACCTTGAGGAAAATCAGATTGTCAAAAGTTTCGTACACCTTTCTCCGGCAGAACTCCTGAAACAGTACAATATTTCCCTAACTCAGACTCTGCTCTTTAAAGCAGTTGACCTCGACATCTGGATAAAAGGCGATTTTCAGAAAATCCTCTGGAAAATTCTTCGTTCAGGGCTTATGTATTCCCTGGAAGATACTGAAGAGGGAAGAGACAAAATCGATAGAGAAAGCTATAGGGGTAAAGAAGGAAAAGAAGAAAATGAAGGAAAAACCAAAGAAGGAAAAACCAAAGAAAAATTTAACGAACTAAAAGCCGTCCACCTGCATCTTGATGGGCCTGCTTCTCTTTTTCGGATATCGGAACGCTATGGGAACTCCTTTGCAAAAATCTTTCCTGCCCTATTAAGATCAAAAGGCTGGAGGCTCAAATCAGGCATTCTCTACAAAGGCTACCAGGGGAAGCGCGTCCTGGATTTTACCCTTGACGACTCGGAAAAGTTTTTCAAAATTACTCCTGAAGTAGCCATGTACCCTGAGACTATTTCTACGG
The DNA here is from genome assembly GCA_002508465.1 of Methanosarcina sp. UBA7. Taxonomy (GTDB): domain Archaea; phylum Halobacteriota; class Methanosarcinia; order Methanosarcinales; family Methanosarcinaceae; genus Methanosarcina. Next base: position 45,719 of record DAQQ01000034.1, read on the forward strand.
GGATTCAAGTTAAAGAAGAAAAGGGAATATATGAAGCCGAAAAAGAAACCGGGAAAGAAGGCGGAAAAGACGTCGAAATTGAGAAAATCGACGCCGAAGAAGAGGTCTATGACAGCACGCTTGAACAGATATTTGGCAGCCTCAGTTTGGGAAGCTGGAAAATAAAAAGGGAGCCAACGATTCTTAAAGCCGGAAAATACGCTTTTGTCCCGGATTTTTCCCTCCAGAGAGAAGGACTGAGGGTATATCTGGAAATAGTGGGATTCTGGACTCCTGAATACCTTGAGAATAAGATTGAGAAACTCAAACAGGTAAAGGAACCTGTGATTCTCCTGATTGACAGGAAACTCAAGTGTTCTGAAAGGGATTTCCCTTCGCAGGAAGTTATCTTCTTTGACAAGAAAATCCCGGCAAACGAAGTCATGCAGATACTCAGGAAGTACGAGGAAAAAAAGCTTTCAGAAGATAGATCAAGATTGGAGGATATGGAATTCCCTATTTCAGGAGAACTAATAAACCTTGAGGAAATCGCAACCGGAAAAGGAGTTATGCCGGATGCCTTAAAGGAAGTGGTTGCAGACAGGCTTGCAAAGGCTGAAGAACTTGAAAAAACTGGGGAATTAGAAAAATCCAGAGAATCAGAACAGGCAGGAGAGTTCGGAAAATCAAGAGAGTTAAAAGAACTCAGAGAATCAGGAAAAGCCAAGGAATTCGGAAAAATCAAAGAATTCGGAAAAATTAAAGAATTCGGAAAATTCGAAGATCTGGAGAAATATCGAGGTTACGTTCTCCTCGAGAACTACTTAATTCACAGGAAGCTGCTTGAGAAAATTGATCGAGAACTTGAAAAATCGGGAACAGTCGAAACTTATGCTGATGCAGTAAAGGTCTTTGAGAGTTTCGAGCTTGGCCGCAGCCTCTATTATCCTGTGCTTGATCATCTGGGGTATAAGGTTATCTGGACAGGGCTGAGTGAAGAAAGTGCAAGGGTGAGGAAAACAGGAGTTTGAATAAAACTCACAGGAGCCTGAACAAAAGTTTTAGAGAAATAACAGGTTAAATAAATATTATACATAATAATGTATAAATTTAACAGGTTATAAGCTTCTTTCCAAGTCCTAAACTTCTTTAACTTCACTTCTTCAAGCTAATACTCCTTCAAGCTAATACTCCTTCAAGCTAATACTCCTTCAAGCTAATTTTCATTCCGGTTTTTACTCAGCGTATTCCACACTCTTTTTCACAGGCTTGAAAAGCTTCATAAACTCGTGCACGTCCTCAGGAAAGTCCGTACTGACGGCAAGCCCGATTTCTTTTGCCTCGCCGGCCGAGAGAGGAGCACTGTGGATCATTTCTCCGCTGACCAGTTTTTCAACCACTTCATCGAGCCTGCTTTCTCCGGTGGGACCTGGCTGGATTTTACCTTCAAGAAGCTCTTTTGCGACATTTCGTGTGAGTTTGAGGGCTTTTCTTGAGATATCGCTAATGACAAGGGTTGTATCGTCGGCTTTTTCTTTTTTAGTTTCTGCGGCATAAATCCAGGAAGGGGCTGGATAAGTCCCGCGCAGGAGATCTCCTACCTGGGGATCGATTGGTCCGATAACCGCATCTTTGTCCATCACGATTTCATTTGCTGCAAGGGCTATAATTGTGCCTCCTGACATCGAATAGTGCGGAATAATAACTTTCGTATTTTTCGGGTGCCGCCGCAGGGCGCGTGCAATCTGGATACTGGAATGGAGCTGACCACCTGGCGTGTGCAGTATCAGTTCAAGTGGATAATCTTTGTATTTTCTTATCCAGCGCAGGATCTGTTCGGCATCTTCCTCATCTATGTACTGGTAGGCAGGCAGCCCGAAAAGAGAGATTGCCTCCCGCCTGTGAATCATAGTAAGTACTTTGCAGCCGTGGCTTTTTTCCAGAGCTTTCAATTTTGCCATGCGCCGTAATCGGATTTGTTTTATCTGAGATTGCGGATAAATTATTGCATAGAGAAACAGGAGTACAAATAAAAGGGACATCAAGTCCCAGAGACTAATTGTCATGCTGTCAAGCGTAACCAGAATATTCCCCCAAAAACTTCCTGAGGTCACCTTTAAAGCTAACTTTTGACTACCTGATCAAAAGGTAAGATAAAATCTAAAATAAAAGGTAAGATAAAATCTAAAATAAAACAACTCTCAGGTTTAATCCCATTATAAATTGTCTTGCAGGTTTTTAATTTTTGGCTCCCTACTGTAGAAAAAGGTCTCCTTTCAGGAGTACCGGAAAAACCTGAAAAAGAACAGAACTCTGCAACGTATTATGGAGAAATTATTTTGAGCCCGATTATCCCTGAAAAAATCAGAATAATACAGAAAGCTCTGGCAAAGTCCATGGGCTCATTAAAGAGCAGGACGCCGAGAATCGTAGTACCGATAATCCCTATTCCGGTCCAGACTGCATAACTGGTCCCTATTGGCAGAGTCTTCAGGGCCTGGGAGAGGAAATAGAAGCTGAGAAACATGCAGACAACGGTAAAGATGCTTGGATAAAGCTTTGTAAAACCTTCAGTATACTTCAGCCCGATTGCCCAGGCTGCCTCAAAAAGACCTGCGATAAAAAGGAAGATCCATTCCATTTTTGTTCTCAACCTGCTCATGTAAATTTTAAGGGTTGCTTGAAGATAGCAGCTAAAATGTGTTAAAAACCTTTTTCTTCTTATAACCTTGCCTGCGAAAAGCCTGAAAAACTCGTATAGTTTCTAAAATGTATATAACACGTATTAATTCGAAGCTGAGAAACCAGAAAAATTCGAAATTAGGAGTCAAGGATCATAAATCTTAACTGAGAATCAGAACTGAAAATCAGAACAGGAAATCAAAATTGGGGATCAGAACTGAAAATCAGAACAGGAAATCAGAACTAAGTATTAGAACTATATAGTAAGTTAAGACTCGGAAGAAATAGACAATAATCCTTTAACCAATGTGAAATAATATTTTAATATGGCAGCCCCGAAGTATCTGAAACGTTACTTTAAGGTGCACAGAGATGAAATGCCTGCCCTTTTTAAAATATCCGAAAGGATTCCGGTCCAGTTTGATCCGGGCATGCCGCTTGAAGAGCTCAGGAAAATTCATAGCAATGAGATCGTAGAGTATCGAAAACTTAAAGAACACCTTGAACTAGAAGCCGCAAAAGCCCTCACCTATAAAGATGCTAGTGACAGGCTGGCGCTTTTTACAAGAAGCTTCCTGGCACTTCCGAAAGCCAGTCCCTCTCTTCTTGACATTAAAGTTGAGATTGCAGACAGAATGCTGTATAATTGCCAGTGCTGTGGGTGGCGCTGTGAGGTTGACCGGAAAGCCGGCGAAAAAGGCTTCTGCAGGCTAGCTGATACTTCCAATTACGCTTCTGAGTTCCTGCACATGGGAGAGGAGCCTGAGCTTGTACCCTCTCACACGATCTTTCTTACAGGTTGTGCTTTTGCCTGCGTTTACTGTCAGAACTGGGATATCTCAACTAGTCCTGAAGCCGGGACCCAAATTGAGTCCAGGAAGCTTGCAAAACTGATCGACCTTCGGAGAATGCATGGGGCCAGAAACGTGAATTTCGTTACCCCTACTCCACATACGCATACTGTGCTAAAGATAGTGCGGGAAATCTCTGTAAATACGCCTGTGATCTGGAACTCAAATATGTATCATTCCCCTGAAGTTGCAGAGCTCCTCGAAGGGGTTGTGGATGTTTACCTGGGAGATTTTAAGTACGGAAATAATGCATGTGCCCGGAAATATTCAATAATAAAAAATTACCTGGAAATCGTACAGCCAAATTTTGAATTTGCCTATAAAACCGCAGAAGTTCTCCTTCGCCACCTTGTCCTTCCAGGCCACCTGGAATGCTGTACAAGGCCGATTGCCGAATGGGTTGCAAAACATATCCCGCAAATCAGGTTCAACTTGATGTTCCAGTACAGGCCATGTTATCGGGCTATGGAATATCCGGAAATTGGGCGCCTCTTGACTTCTGAAGAAGAGGCTGAGGCGATAAAGATTGTAAAAGAGGCAGGAATTGAAGATCTGCTGGTTTGATAGTGATATTACTGGTCTGATCACAGCCATGCTGTTAGATATAGTTAGGTACTATCAAACGATCCGATCACAGCCATACTGTTAGATATAGTTAGATAATATTAGATGAAATTGGCCTGCTATTAAGCAAGATTTAGTTTCCAATGCATTCCCGCTTAAGTTCGAAACATTATTGCATGATATTTATATTCGTAGTACATTGATTGTACATAGCACATCTCAAAACCATTTTTGTTTGCAATTTTCTGGATTTTGTAAGGGTTGTGGGTAAAACCGTAAATGTTTCTCGGACGGTTTTTTAAGGCCGACAATATTGAACTCTGAAAATCGCAACCTACTCTGTACAAAGCTTTTAAAAGCCCCGCATTTGGTGCAAATACTCCTAGTTTCCACAATGGGTATAATCGCGGGTCCAGTATGTCAAAAAATACTATTTTACCGTCTGTACTGAGATACTCTGATGCCTTAGCAATAAAGTCATCAATTTCTTGAAACGTTAAGTACTGGACCACTCCGGCTGCAGTTATTCGATCAAAGTTTGAGTCAAGGTTTTCCCAGAGTGTCTCATGGTCAGCAAGTATAAGGTCAATATTATTACATTTTCTTTGACTGATCCTTTTACTTGCTTCTCCAAGCATGGATGGGGAAAAGTCTACTCCTAAAAGCTGGTCATATTCAGGAGCATAGTAGGTCAGGAGTTCTGCAGAACCACACCCGAAGTCAAGCAGCGTTTTGCCTCCATCGAGGTGGAATAATTTTTCTCTGGCTTCCATAGCAAGAAACTCTTCAGATGAATATCTATGTCCTCCGTGTGTCTTATCCTTAAAAAAGCTTTTCCAGATGCTTTTTGGCTTTGTATGTATTTTTTCCGTGTGTTTTCTACTTTTTACTTCCATACTCCCTTCCCCCCCAATATAACTCTTTAGATGATTCAATTCTTTAATTTACTATTTAACAAATATATTTGTCAAACATATTATTTCTTAAATTCGTTAATTTGTAATGAAGTAACTAGAGGCTTTCAATTAACTTATTAGATAGAAAAATAGCGTATTCTATTTTCTTTAAGAAAGAATCTTCAGGTCTTTTTATCTTGAGGATAGTACACTATTTTTTTCATTTTCCTATTAATTATCTTATTTGATAATTAAATATATACTTTATCTCTAAAAAGACAATACCACTGAACAATGCTAACTTATGTCTACAAACAATACAGTCTACGGAATATTTTACTTTCAAAGCTATTTCCAATTTTAGTATGTTTTTTAATTCAAAAAATATTCTTAACAAGCTTTATTATTCATTTTGCTTTCTCTTTTATTTTTCTCTTTATATTTTTTAGATCTTATTATATACTTTTAGAAAATTATATATATAATTAACAGGAAACAACTTACCGCCTTCCTAGTAAAATATGAAGACAATCGTCAGTTACTCTTTGATAAATAAGGGACAGAAAAAAGGGACAGAATAAAATGGCAGATACAGAAGCATTACTCTTCGAGGTTGCTGATGCGGTAATCTCCTGTAAAAAGGAAAAAGTAATCGAAACGGTAGGAAAAGCGAAGTTAAAGCTCTCCCCTGAGGAAATCATAGAAAAAGGGCTCTCATCAGGCATGAACCAGGTAGGAACTCTTTTTGAGAGAGGGAAACTTTTTCTGCCCCACGTGATGATGGCAGCCGATGCAATGGCTGCCGGGGTAAAACTGCTTGAAGAAGATTTGCCAGCAGGTACACAGGAAAAGAAGCTTGGTGTTATCGTAAACGGAACAGTTGAGGGCGACGTCCACGACATTGGCAAGTCAATAGTGTCAACAATGCTCCAGTCTTCTGGTTTTGAGGTATATGATCTTGGTAGGGATGTGCCTACAAGCAGCTTCATCGAAAAAGCAAAGGAAGTCAATGCTGATATGATTGGAATTTCAGCCCTTATGACGACAACCCTTCAGGGACAGAAGGACGTAATCGAGCTCCTTAAGGAAGAAGGGCTAAGGAATAAAGTAAAAGTTATGGTAGGAGGAGCCCCTGCAACCCAGGCTTGGGCTGACAAAATAGGTGCCGATTGCTACGCCGAAAATGCAAGCGAAGCTGTGGCAAAAGCAAAAGAACTGCTACTCTGAGCCTCAACTCTCGATAAACTCGGTTAGTCTAAACTAAATTCATTTGAAAGAGGATAAAAATGGCAACTGAATACGCTTTGAGAATGGGAGATGGAAAACGTGTCTTCCTTACCAAAGAAAAAATCATGGCTGAAATTGAGGCCGGAACTGCAAATGCTGCCGACCTTGGTGAGATTCCTGCCTTGAATGGCAATGAAATCGATAAGCTTGCAGAAATTCTTATGATGCCCGGTAAGGCTGTAAGTGTCGAACAGGGTATGGAAATTCCTGTAACACACGATATTGGCACTATAAGGCTTGACGGTGACCAGGGTAACAGTGGTGTCGGTATTCCTTCAAGTCGCTTGGTTGGCTGCATGACGCACGAGCGTGCTTTCGGTGCTGACACAATGGAACTCGGACACATCGATTACAGTTTTAAGCCTGTAAAACCTGTCGTATCAAATGAGTGCCAGGCAATGGAAGTCTGCCAGCAGAATATGATCATCCCACTGTTTTACGGTGCAATGCCCAATATGGGA
>DAQQ01000215.1:0-18181 GCA_002508465.1 Methanosarcina sp. UBA7
AGTAACAGAAGTAAATTAGTAACTATACACTGAATCGTTACTATTATTTTTTAGTTAACCTGATACACTTTCAACTTGCTGAACTCACAGGTCAAAACATAGTCTTATTCTCAGGCTCACTGTTCAACTTTTAGAATATGTCCGTTGCATCTGATTTTAAAAATGTCTCAAAGCGATTTAGAATGATAGGCGTTTACTGTTAATGGAAACACAAAAACACAATTAGAAATGAATACAGGAAAATGTAAAAAGTGCAGTATGTTTTCCTTAAAACAATTGCAGACCTATAGCTCCCTTTATTATTTGGTTTTTATAAACAATACGCCGTTTTTATGGAGTCAAGAAGATTTGTATAAGATTGAACACAAAACCAAACTTATATATACTGTTTCATTTAATAAAGGAATATTATTAAAAAGTATAGAAATAATACTAAAAGGTGCAAGGAAAAACTTTTTCTGAATCAAAGTCGCGGAATACAGATCAACCTGTATAAGAATTAGTTGTTCTTCATCCTTTAGTATACAAGTTTGGAGAAGGGATATATTCCCTTCTCTTTTTGCGCTAATACAACTGTTTTTTAATGCTCCTAAAGAGCTAGTACCAGACATCTCGTTTTTGGTACCATGTGGGGTTTCCTTTTAATATTGGTTGGCATCGTTTTTAAAGCTCTTCTTAAATAAGATGAGCTTTAATAATAATATATACTTTCTATATTATATACTTTATTACATTTAATAATTATATATTAAATTTTTATTAATATTACTCTTTTTTAATATTACTGTTACTGTACCCGCTAGTGTTTTAGTTAATCTGTATCAATATACAGATTAAACAATATGCATTACAATTTTTAAAAAAGAAGAGATTAAGAGGATATTGGAACTGACCTTCCGCAGATATCTTCAAAAAAATAACATTTTTCATGTTATTGTTTCAAAATATGGTCGTATTCTCAGGCTCATTGTTTGACTTTTAGAATATATCTTTAGATCTTACTTTAAAAATATCTCAAAGCGGCTTAGAATGATAGGCGTTTTTACTGTTAATGGAAGCGCAAAAAAGCAATAAGGAAGGGATCCAGGAAAAACTCAAAAATGCAGTAATTTTCCCTTAAAAATAACTGAGTAACATAAAAAATATGTGCCCTGCATATCCACACAACAGTTTTGTTTTTTTATTATAGTATGCCGATAAATCAAAAGAGTTAAGCTGTATAAGATGTTAAACAGTGATTGATACAATGGGTGATTCAATGATAAAAAACCGAACAGTTGCTATCTTTGTAGCTATATGTTTAATCTTGGGAACCGTCCCTTTTGCGTTAGGTGCTACATCTCAAACAAGTAGTTCAACCTCCAACACAGTTTATATCAGTGCTTTGGATGTTGGTGCTCCTAAGGAAACTGCAAATCAAGAATATGTTAAAATTACAAATAAAGGAACAAAAGCAGTAAGCATGAAAGGTTGGAAAATCACAGATAAAGGCGCTAAACATACCTATAAATTCTCTTCTTCTTATACCTTGAAAGCTAAGTCTACAGTGACTCTTTACACCGGAAAGGGTAAAAACACTGCAACTAAGCTGTATTGGGGAAGAGTAGCACATGTATGGAATAACGAAGGAGATACAGCATATTTGTATAACGCTCAAGGAAAATTAGTTTCTTCGAAAACTGTAAAAATGAAATGAGAATTATCTCATTTCTTTTTATTCCTGAGTTTGACAGTTTGATTTTTATGTTGAAAGATTGTTTTCATATTCGTTGGAGCAATAAGTAATATTATTTCAACAANNAGATGATTCTCTTTCTCTTGATGTCTATTTTTATGATTTATGATCAAATTTTTGGTACAGAGTTTGACAGATAGCATGAATCTCAGATAAAATATAAATACTATCTAAAAAGTCAGGTGCCAAAATTGATAAAATAGGACAAAAATCTCTACTAATTTACCTTATAATAATTGTGAAGATGGAAAATCAGAGGCAATTTGACAAAATTTATGAATACTGTCAATTGATTTTTGACAAAAAATTGAAGTTTCTTACTAAATTTAATTTGTATTGTCAAACTAAGGATTTTATTATTGGTAGAAATGATGTCTGTAAAAATGCACATGATATTCTTTGAATAACAGGCACAAACAATGAAAATGTTTGCAGATGGCAGTATTTTCATGCTAAATAATATCTGTTGAGATATACAGATTTATCTGAGAAAATCAAATTGCGTGCGGCTACTCCACCTAAGGGTGGGGTATGCTTTGGTCCAATCGCAAAGTTGATTTCTTTGGGAATCTTTAGTCAGACCTTATAGAACACATTTTGGGGATTATTTAAAACGGTTGTATTTCTTATGCGCCTGTTCAGCCGTTATTATATTAAATAAGAACCTCGCCTCGTTCAAAATCGATTTCGTATAAAATGCGAAAGTCGCCTACACGAAGCCGATAGACTGTTTTATGACTTCATTTTACTTCTTTTTTGTTTCCCCCTGGCAAAGGGTCTTTTAGTTCTCGAAGAGCCTCTTTTAGTTGATCTCTACGATCTACAGGGACCTTTTCGAACACTTTAGGGTGGAGCAGAACTTTAAAGTTCATCGATGTTCACGAACTCGTCACGATGTTCTCTTATGAGCTTATCGCCTTCGTCTATAAGTTTATTGCAGTTGTGTTCATGGATCAATTTTTGTATAACGGTATTGTAGTCATCACCCATTTTCCCAATGGCTTTTAACTCATCACGGGTGTCTTTAGATATCTGTATAGTTGTAGTTTCTGACATAATAGTCACTATAGCTATTATGGTATTTATAGCTATATCAAGTAAAAAAATGATAAAGTTATTCATTTTTTTACTTTTTCAGTTTTAATAACCTGCTTAGAATGTGCTTTTCTTAACTCGAGTATTTCGGACACTATAGGAAATACCAAGTTTTGACCGATTATTGCCACCTATCAAAAGTAAAAAAAGTATGAAATATAAATAAGGGAATTTTTATATCTCTTCTGTTGGCGTTTTTACGCACTCGAGAGTATATGAAAATATGATTTTATGATTTTTTAAAGTTAAAAAAGAAAACCAGATTAATCTGGTTTCACTGCTCTTTCAAATATTCATCAATTGCCTTTGCCGCTTTCTTGCCAGCACCCATTGCACTGATAACGGTTGCTGCACCTGTAACTACATCTCCGCCTGCAAAGACTCCGCACTTTGAGGTTGCACCGGTTTCTTCGTCTGCGACAACAGTGCCTTTTTTGCTCTGATCAAGTCCTTCCGAGCCCTTGAAGATCATGGGGTTCGGGGATGTGCCGATTGCGATAACAACAACGTCGGCAGGAATAGTGAATTCCGAACCTTCTACAGGGACAGGGCTTCTTCTGCCGGATTTGTCAGGCTCGCCGAGTTCCATTTTAATGCATTCTACTGCAGTAGCATTGAACTTCTCGTCGCCGAGGATGCGGACAGGGTTTGTAAGGAGCCTGAAGGTAATGCCTTCTTCTTTTGCGTGCTCGATTTCTTCCCTGCGGGCTGGCATCTCNNTCTTCCCCACGACGGTAGACTATGCTGACTTCTTCAGCGCCAAGGCGGAGGGCTGAGCGGGCGGCGTCCATTGCCACGTTTCCGCCTCCTACTACCACAACGTGTTTTCCCAGCCTGACTCTGGTATCATATTCAGAGTCATAGGCTTTCATAAGGTTTACACGGGTCAGGAACTCGTTTGCAGAGTAAACGCCGTTGAAATTTTCGCCCGGAATTCCCATAAAGCTTGGAAGACCTGCGCCCGTGCCCAGGAAAATGGCATCGAATTCGTCACACAGCTCGTCTAAGGTCTTGATCCTGCCGATTATGTAGTTGGGTTTGAACTCAACCCCTAGCTGCTGAATATACTCGACTTCCTGACGCACAATTTCCTTTGGCAGCCTGAACTCGGGAATGCCGTAACTCAAAACTCCGCCGGCTTTGTGGAGGGACTCGAAAACTGTTACTTTGTGACCCAGTTTTGCAAGGTCTGCTGCGGCAGTGAGGCCAGCAGGCCCTGAACCAACAACAGCTACTTTTTTTCCTGTAGGCTTTGGAATTTCAGGAACTTTTACCCCTTGCTGGCGTTCGTAATCGGCGCAGAAGCGTTCGAGCCTTCCTATAGCAACTGGCTGTCCTTTCTTTCCAAGTACGCAGAGAGCTTCGCACTGAGTTTCCTGGGGGCAGACGCGACCGCAAATTGCAGGAAGAGTGTTTGTGCCTTTAATCTTTTCTATTGCCCCTGCGAAGTCTTCCTCACAGACGAGCTTGATAAAGCCTGGAATATCCACATTCACAGGACAGCCTTCAACACATTTTGGTTCCTTACAGGAGAGACAGCGGGAAGCTTCGGCAAGAGCATCTTCTTTTGCATAGCCAAGAGCTACCTCATTAAAGTTCTTTTTGCGCTCTTCAGCAGGCTGTTCTGGCATCGGGGTCCTTTCTTTCTTTGTTTTTGAGGTTTTTTCACCATTCAGTTCTTGCATTTTTCATCCCCTCCATATTAGTGCAGTCCGCACCTGCATTCTTCATCGTATTTTTCCACGGCTTTTGTCTCTTCACCGCGGTACATTGCAAGCCTGTTCATGAGTTGAACAAAATCAACTTTTCGCGCATCAAATTCAGGCCCGTCAACGCAGGTAAACCTGGTTTTTCCGTCAACCGTAACCCTGCAGCCTCCGCACATCCCGGTTCCGTCTACCATAATGGAGTTCAGGCTGACCAGAATTTCAACGTCATATGGAGAAGCTACTCCGGTTCCGACTTTCATCATTATTGGGGGCCCGATGATCACAACTCTTGCAACCTTCTCTCCACTGTCCAGAATCTGCTTCATTATATCGGTCACAAACCCATGGTGCCCTTTTGAGCCGTCATCGGTTGCAATGTACAGTTCAGAACTGGCATTCTTCATCTCGTCTTCAAGAATAAGAAGATCCTTGTTTCGGGCTCCGATAATGGAAATTACCTTATTGCCCGCTTTACTATATGCCTTTGCCTGGGGATAAGCCGGGGCAACTCCTACTCCTCCACCTACAAGGATAACAGTACCAAGTTTCTCGATGTCTGAAGGAGTGCCAAGAGGTCCGACAAAGTCTTCCAGAAATTCGCCTGCAGAAAGCTTTGCAAGCTGTTTTGTAGTCTTGCCCATTTCCTGAAAGATTACAGTTACCGTGCCATTTTCTTTTTCGAAATCGGCAATCGTAAGGGGAATCCTTTCCCCCTTTTCATTAATTCTGAGGATTATGAACTGTCCGGCTTTTGCAGCCTTTGCAACGTCAGGGGCGTCTATTACCATCCTGTGCACTGACGGAGCGATTTCTTCCTTTTCCAGTATTTCGTATTTCATAGGATCACATTTTCCTGAGTAAAAGCAATTCTTTGAACAAATGAATCGATAAGTTTTGATATGGCGGATTTAAACACGGATTTTCGTGTTCCTGAGCTTTTCCGCCTGGACGTTCTCCTTATACTGATTAATGGAATAAATATTCTCCCAAATAATTTTAATTATTTTGTCTATCTTGATAATTTTGTCGAATTATATGGCCAGCTCTTTCAACACTTTCCTTTTAAAAGGAACCGGAGTATTCTTCAACTTTTTGACCGTTGCTGCAATAATTTAATAAATCTAGTGAGTATAACAAATTAAGGGGTAATCCCTGAAAGGCTCAATCAGGAAGTTGATTGGTGAGAGGAGGGATAAAACAAACTCGGTACAAACTGTAGCCATGCGTCTGAACTATAGCCAGATATATAACCAAATTTATGGCCGTATTTGAGCTTGAAAACTTAAAACCTTCGCCTGAAGGAAAATTTGTTCACGAGATTATTGTAAAAAACTATAATAATTTCATTCTGATAGGCGAATTAAGAAGAAAAGACAACTGAGATAAATAAATATGGGGGTTAAACAAATGCCTGAAGAAAGAAGAGAAGGGACAAAGGGAGAGAAGGTAGAGGAAAAAGACGGAGAACAAGTAGCTGACGTTGATCCGATCCACCCTACCGAAGCCAGAGGTGGCAAAAAAAGATCACTCCTGGACACCTGTAAATAATCTTAATTACGTTTTACTCTTTACTTTTTACTTTTTGCTTTTTTGCCGGGATATTTAAGAGACTGAGAGATTGAAAGACTTATAAAAGTGAACGTTTATGGTACAGAAAACTGATACTGAATCTCCGGTTCCGGGAAAAGATGTAAGGGTCAGGAAAAAGCCTATCGTAAGCTGCGATAAACACGATGAGGAAGCCGAAAGACCTTTTGTGAGGAATAAAAAGAATTCTGAATATTTTTGAGATTGTATAAAAAGAACAAAGGAAATTCCTCGAATAAAGGCTTTTATTGGACCATTGATTTTCCTTCCTTTTTAAGCATTTTTGCTCACATTTTTACTTTTGATTTTTAATATGTTCACTAGTTTTCAATCATAAAAATATGTAACTATTCAGCCTATGTAAAATATAAATAGTAACCACCTTTATTGAAGTCCAATCGACAAATTCTTGTAAATTTGTTTTTTTAAACTGTAGCCGATTGACTGCGTTTATTTCTTTTCCGTAAGTTATTTTTTGGAGTTCTCCAGTTTACTAGAAACAATATCAATAGACATGTTTTTATCGGATGAGTAGTTACAACAGATTATCTTTAGGCAATGAAAATATTTGAATTTATATTTTTGTCATTCCTTAGTACCTTAACAGAACCCAACAGTCTCAATTATATATCATTTGTATTTAAAAATATTTATATGTGAAAATGTTAATATGTCAGTGTTAATAATAGATGTCTAAATATAGTATAACTTATATTTTTTAGGTAGATGTTATAATTGGAATATCACGATAGATTGTATTTCTTAAGCAGTTTAAACGTTTATTTTTGTTGAAAATTGGTTAACATATGATCCAAATCTAGTATATAATCCATTTTGAAATGATTTTTAGCATCCGAAGTAATGTGTTTTTCAGTAGAAACACTATTAGAAAAAATACTATGAAAAAATTGCGTTGAATAAGAAAGAGCGATTACTCACTTCCTTTTTCTAGAACCGCACATTAGAACCCGAGTAGGCTTAACTCTTCCTAGGCAAAGCTTATTTAACAACTTTTATTATATATTGCTCTGACTCGTGTTTTCAACATATCTGTATACTATTATCCTACTATTATCCTTATTATCCTACTATTATCATACTATTATCCAGAAACCAATCTATATACCTTCAGTTCGATTACTAAGATACATTCGTTTTAACTAATATCTAAAAGGAGATGACAGGTATAAAATCAATAATTCTTGCAGGCGGTTCAGGAACACGACTCTGGCCTCTTAGCCGGGAAATGTATCCCAAGCAATTTTTAAAATTCGGAAGTATGTCTCTTTTTCAGGAAACCGTCCTCCGGTGCCTTGAAGTGTCTGGTATTTCCGAAATTTTCGTTGTAACAAACGAAGCTCAAAAATTTTTCGTGATCGGACAAATTGAGGAAATCGGATATTCAATCCCTCCAGAGAATGTCTTAATTGAGCCTGAAGGCAAGAACACTCTCCCTGCAATTTTTTTCGGAATGAAAGAAATTGAAAAAAAATATGGGCATTCCGTAGTAGGAATCTTTTCTTCGGACCATGTCCTTGATAAAGTTGCAATGAAGACAATTTCTTTAGCTGAAGAGCTTGCTTCGGATTATCTAGTTACTTTCGGGGTTGTTCCGGCTTTTCCTCATACGGGATATGGTTATATTAAACCCTCAGAAACCTGTGGACCAGGTTACAGAGTTTCGGAATTCAGAGAAAAACCGGATCGGGAAACTGCAGAAAAGTACATTCAGGAAGGTTGTCTCTGGAACAGCGGGATGTTTCTTTTCGATACAGAGCTTTTCTTCAACGAAGTTAAAAAATATGCCCCTTCTGTTTTCGCCTGTTTTGAAAACGGAAAGGATGTTAATGAGATTTATTCGTGTGTGGATAAGATTTCCGTTGATTATGGAATAATGGAAAAGTCCGATAGGGTCGCAGTTGTAAAACTTGAGCAGAAATGGAGTGATCTGGGAAATTTTGCGGCAATTTATGACGAGTTTGAAAAGGACCCTTTAGGAAACGTAGTCCATGAATGTGATCCTCTAATGCTGAATTCCGATGGAAATCTCGTATATTCAAGTTGCGGTAAGCTTGTTTCACTCATTGATATTAAGGATATGGTTATTGTTGATACCAGTGATGCTCTGTTAGTCTGTCCTAAATCCAGCAGCCAGAAGGTGAAGGATATAGTATCAACCCTTAAACACAGAAACGATGAAAGGGCATACATAGGGCAAACTGTTTACAGGCCCTGGGGCTCTTATACCTTACTTGAAGCTTCTCCGAAACATAAGATTAAAAATATCACAGTACTCCCTGATCATAAGTTAAGCCTCCAGCTGCACTACCATCGCAGTGAGCACTGGGTGGTTGTTAAAGGTATGGCCTGCGTGGAAGTGGGAGGACAGCAGTTTTTCCTGAGACCTGGCGAGAGTACCTTCATCAGCGCAGGAGAGAAACACAGATTGTCCAATCCCGGAAAAATTCCGCTTGAAATTATTGAAGTACAGTTAGGGGAACTTGTAGACGAAGCGGACATTGTCAGGTTTGACGATGTCTATGGGAGGAGCTGAGAAAACTCACAATTGGATAAGAAATTAAGGCTCTTCGCTATTTCGAGTGTGGTAACTTACATTTAGCTCCTAAATGTTAAGTAGCGTATCTAATTAGAAACACTCAAAATTAGAAGCACTTATAACTAGAAACCTTATAACTAGAAACACTTATGATTGAAAATCACATTCAAGCCTGATATTTTTATTTTAGATCTGAGTGCTTTCTAACTAAGTAATTATTTTTAGATATACACGGAAATATTTTTAATGTATACAGGACAGCGAAGAGCCAAAATTAATATATAATACCAAATCTGTGAGCATGGGGAACATTAGGAAAAATCATATATGTATTAACAATAGTAAAAAGAAATGTTTGAAAGCTCCAGGAATATAATAAAAACATAAATGATGTTTTAGACCGTGCTCAAGATAACTACTATTTTCTCGAATATCTTAAAAATCGATCCTATTCAACGCCAGAGCATAATTTCATTGTTCTGGCAGATCTCATTCACAGCCATAGGCTTCCTGAGCACCATGTATTTCGCACATATGGCAGGTGCTTCAATTCTCGGTTCATATTTCCTGTTTTTAGCATACTATGGAATTTTTGGCATGGTTACTGATGGAGGATTTGGTGGGGCTGCAGTTAAGCGCATCAGCGAAGGTGAAGAGCCTGATGCGTATTTCAGTGCATACTTCATGCTCCGACTAGTGTTTACGACAACTGGAATACTGGTTTTGCTAATTTTTAAAGACTACTTTGTGGACCTTAATAAATCAGGCATGTTTGCCTGGCTGTTGTTATTGTTATTAGTCTCGGCGATTGCAGGACCAATCTCAAGCGGCGTTACCGGCAAAAGCAAGATGGGAATACATAATACCTGTGAAGGAATAAGCAATATTTCACGCGTAATGGTTCAGGTCCCGGCAATATATCTTGGGTATGAAACGGCAGGTCTGGCCGGAGGATTGGTAGCTGGTGTAATCTTAGCAGCAATAATTGAATTCCGTTTTTTTGACTTGCATTTAGTACGCTTCAAATGGAAGCATATAAAGAGTTTATCTGTATTTTCATTCTGGCTATTTTTAACATCCAGTGGAGTGCTAGTATTTTCACAGGCAGATACTGTCCTTATAGGTTACTTTATGAATGTTGAAAATGTAGGTATTTACAGAGTAGTACTCCAGTTCACGGGAATTGCCGCATTTAGCTCAAATGCACTGAGAATGACGCTCTGGCCCAAAGTCAGCCAATGGGGTAAATCCAAGGAGATCTATCTTGTGGAAGAATCACTGTCCCGTTCGATCAGCTACTCATTGATACTGGCAATTCCGGTACTCGTTGGTGGCATATTACTGGGAGGTCGTCTTCTATATTTGTTCTACGGTACAGACTTTGCCCAGGGCTATTATGTATTGATAATATTACTTGCTGTACAGGTGGTCAATGTATTTCAATACTTTTTCACGATGTATCTGGATGCTCTGGATCACCCTCAAGAATCATTTAAGGTCACGGCAGTTGGTGTCGGAGCAAACATTGTATTGAACATAATACTTATCCCGCTCATAGGTATAAACGGAGCAGCAATAGCAACACTGGCAACAATGACTTTGAATGCTTTACTTGCCTGGCGTGCTTTATCCAGATATATGACAATAAAACTGGAGCGTCAAAGTCTGTCTAACATTACAATATCTTCGGTTGTAATGGGAGTGCTTGTTGGTGTATATCGTTTGTTTGTGCCACTTTCCAATGTGTGGGTTACAATACTGGCAGTTGCTTTAGGTGGGATGGTATACGGTTTTTTGATATTGAAGTTTGATAAAAAAGTGTACACTGAAATGAAAGATATAATAGAGAAGGTTGGAATTGGCTTTGTTTGGCCACGCTGGTTGTGAATTCGTACTTATATTCGGCAACTATAGTATGAATTTTAAAACTTAGTTTGAGATGAGCTTATCTCAAAACTTAGTATATCTCTAAATTTTAAATTTAGAATCATAGTATTAATCTCTAAATTTTAAATTTAGAATCTTAGTATTAATCTCTAAACTTTAAGTTTAGAATCTTAGTATTAATCTCTAAACTTAAAGTTTAGAATTATCAATAGAACATTAAATAGTATAATATATCTGTTACATTGGGAATAAGGTAAAAGGAAATTTATTCCTGCTGAAGTTCAGGTTATCCAAGTTTATAAGATTAAGAACCTCTAATCCTAATAAAACATCTCAACTTTGATTTTATTCAGGATATTTTGTGACGTAAAAACATAACGGAGTGAAAAAATTGCCTAAAGTTGCATTAATTACTGGAATTACAGGTCAGGATGGAGCTTATCTGGCTGAGCTTCTTCTTAATAAAGGATACACCGTACATGGTATAAAACGGAGGTCTTCTTCATTTAACACTGCAAGAATCGATCATCTATATAAAGACCCTCACGAAAGAAATGTAAATTTCTTTATGCATTATGGTGATCTTACGGATTCTTCCAACCTTATCCGCATAATACAGGAAACCCAGCCGGATGAGATTTACAATCTCGCTGCTCAAAGCCATGTACAGGTATCCTTTGAAACTCCGGAATATACGGCAAACTCCGATGGACTGGGAACATTGCGCCTTCTTGAAGCCATTCGAATTCTGGGCCTTGAGAAAAAAACAAAGTTCTACCAGGCTTCAACCAGTGAACTTTACGGGCAAGTAAAGGAAATTCCCCAGAAGGAAACAACTCCTTTTTACCCTAGAAGTCCATATGCGGCAGCTAAGTTATACGCATACTGGATTACGGTTAACTACAGGGAAGCATACAAGATTTTTGCATGTAACGGTATTTTATTCAATCATGAGTCCCCAATTCGAGGAGAAACATTTGTCACCAGAAAAATTACAATGGCGGCCACAAAGATAAAACATGGACTGCAGGAGAAGCTTTACCTAGGGAACCTTGATGCAAAAAGAGATTGGGGATTTGCAAAGGATTATGTGGAAGCAATGTGGCTGATCCTCCAGCAGGAAAATCCGGATGATTATGTAATTGCTACAGGAGAGACTCACTCGGTAAGGGAATTTACGGAATTAGCGTTTAAGGAAGTAGGGATCGATATTATATGGAAAGGCAAAGGTAGTGAAGAGTATGGAGTAGACTCCAGTACAGGCAAAGTCTTAGTAGAAATAGATCCCAGATATTACCGGCCTACCGAAGTAGAGATACTGATCGGGGATCCCTCAAAAGCAAAGGAAAAACTTGGCTGGGAGCCTAAAATAAAATTGGAAGAACTGGTAAAAATTATGATAAAAGCCGACGAAAAGGCTGTAGAGCAAAATCACTCTTTTGAATAATAAGGCAAAGGTAATGATTATGGATAAAAAATCAAAGATTTACTTAGCTGGTCATAGAGGCCTTGTAGGTTCAGCCATTAAAAGAAAACTTGAATCAAAAGGCTACTCCAATCTGATCTTCCGCACCCATGGAGAACTTGATCTGACAAACCAGCAGGCAGTCAATGAATTTTTTGAACGGGAAAAACCGGAATATGTTTTTCTAGCTGCTGCAAAAGTGGGTGGGATCCTTGCCAATAACACTTATCCTGCCGAATTTATCTATGAAAATCTTATGATTGAAGCAAATATTATTCATGCTTCGTATAGAAATGGCGTAAAAAAATTACTTTTCCTTGGCTCTTCATGTATTTATCCTAAACTCGCTCCACAGCCCTTAAAAGAAGAATACTTATTAACCGGCCTCCTGGAAGAGACAAACGAAGCCTATGCGATCGCAAAGATTGCCGGGATCAGACTTTGCAAACATTACAATCAGCAGTATGTAACTAATTTCATCTCGGTAATGCCGACCAATCTTTACGGGCCTAATGACAATTTTGACCTTGAGACTTCGCATGTAATGCCTGCATTAATCAGGAAGTTTCATGAAGCTAAAGTGAAAAATGAGCCTGAAGTTGTAATATGGGGTACTGGAAAACCTCTCAGGGAATTCATGCACGTGGATGATATGGCTGATGCATGTGTTTATCTGATGGAAAAATATAACACAGATGATATTGGAGAATTTGTCAATATCGGGGTAGGGAAAGATATTACAATAGGTGAATTATCTGAAGTGATCAAAGAGATTGTAGGGTTTGAAGGTACGATTAGAAAGGACCTCTCAAAACCTGATGGTACACCACAGAAGTTGCTTGATATTGCAAAATTGAGCTCACTTGGATGGAAAGCGAAAATTTCATTGAGAGATGGGATTGAACAAACCTATGAGTGGTACCAAAGTCAAATTAAGTGAAGAGCTTAAGAAGTATAAAAGAATAGAAAATCAAAATAAATGAATTAAAATATTTATTAGCTATGTAAAAAGAAACAGCGTGGATCATAGCTAAAAACAGGTAAATGTGTCCTTCTATGACTGAACATTCAACTGATTACGAACTGGTTATTCGCCCTAAATATGGGCTTCTGGATCTGAACTGGCAGGAACTCAAGGAGTATAGAGAACTTCTGTTCTTTCTTGCCCTGAGAGAAATCAAGATCAGGTATAAACAGACAATGATGGGAGCATCATGGGCATTACTGCAGCCTTTTTTTACGATGATAATATTCACTCTTATATTTGGCAGACTTGCGAAGATGCCTTCAGATGGAGTTCCCTATCCAATATTTTCATACTCCGGTCTTCTCCTCTGGACTTATTTTTCCAACGCTCTTTCCCAGTCAAGCAACAGCCTTGTTGAAAATGCCCCTCTCCTCTCAAAGGTTTACATGCCCCGAATATTCATACCTACTGCACCATGTATTTCAGGCTTTCTTGATTACATAATTGCTATGAGTATCCTTGCTGTTATGATGGTTTACTACCGGTTTGTGCCTGGGATTTCAATACTCCTGTTGCCGTTGATTGTACTCTTGACATTCATGCTTGCATCAGGAGTTGGTTACTGGCTCTCGTCAATCTGTGTGAAATACAGGGACGTGAAATTTGTTCTTCCTTTCTTTGTTCAGCTCCTTATGTTTGTATCGCCTGTAATCTATCCCGTAAGCATTATAAGTGGAAAACTTCAATGGCTGCTCTACTTAAACCCCTTGACAGGTTTAATGAATGCTCACCGTGCGTGTCTGTTAGGGCATGCTCCTGTAGATTTTATCGGGCTTTCAATCTCGGCACTGATAACGATAGTGATATTTTTAAGTGGAATACTTTATCTCAGGAGTACGGAAAAGTACTTTGCGGATTTGATTTAAATGAGTTCACTAAAAAGACAAGAACCGATAATCAGTGTAAAACATCTTTCTAAAGAATATAATATCGGTATAGATAAAACGTATAAAACTTTATCTGGCACGTTTACTTCCGCTATAAAACATCCGTTAAAAACACTAAAAGATTCTCGTAAACCCTGTAGTACTTTTTGGGCACTTAAAGATGTAAATTTTGACGTTAAAAGTGGAGAAGTAGTTGGAATTATCGGCAGAAACGGTGCAGGTAAGAGTACACTCCTTAAGGTTCTCTCACGCATTACCTTTCCTACTGAAGGCGAAATTAAAATGTGTGGACGTGTAGGCAGTCTTCTAGAAGTAGGTACTGGTTTCCATCCCGAACTTTCCGGACGCGAAAACATCTACTTTAATGGTGCAATCCTGGGAATGAAAAAAAGAGAGATCGATGACAAATTTGATGAGATTGTCAAATTTTCAGGTGTCGAGAAATTTTTAGATACGCCTGTTAAGAGATATTCAAGCGGAATGCAAGTCAGGCTTGCCTTTTCAGTAGCTGCAAATCTGGATCCTGAAATCCTGGTTATTGATGAAGTACTTGCTGTAGGTGATGCAGCTTTTCAGAAAAAATGTTTGGGAAAAATGAAGGCTGTCTCCGAGGATGGAAGGACTGTTCTTTTTGTTAGTCACAATATGAATGCAGTTGAAAACCTCTGTACGAGAGCAATTATGTTAAACAGCGGGAAGCTTACGTCGGATGGCTATGACACAAGAGAGATAATTAACAAGTACTTGACAAGTAATGATCAAGAGAATAAAAACTGCACCTGGATTAACAAAGGAAATGAGTATCTAAATGCCTGGTTTGCTCCGGAAAAAGCTTATCTTACTGATGAGCTTGGTAACACTATTGATAATGGACAGTTTCACAATAAAGTTAATCACTATTTTAACCTTTATGGCACTATAAAAGAAATTGACCCTGCTTTACAGGTGGGTTATGCCCTGTATGATGAAAATAACAACTTGTTATACTGGACCAATTTCAACGATACCACTGAAGAAGAATGGCCTCAACTCTCGAAAGGTAAATTCTGCTTTACTGGTTTGATCCCAAAGAGATTTTTGAATGAGGGACTGTACAGGATAGAGCCAATGGTTTCTATGTATTTCCGTGAATGGATTATTCAGCCAGGAGCTAACGCGCCAATATTATATTTCGAAGTTAAAGGCGGTCTGAGTGATTCTCCCTATTGGCTGGCTCGAAGGCCAGGAATTTTAGCTCCTTTACTAAAATGGAACGTTGAAAAAGTTGACTGAGTATATCAGAGAACTAAGCTGGTAATAAGAAATAATAGAAATAATAAAAATAATAAAAATAATAGAAATAATAGAAATAATAGTAATATATGGGACTGCCTTTTATAATGTCAAACATAGATTATGATCTGTGTCTCCTCCACAAGCAAGCTTGGAAATTATATAAAACACAAATATTTATAAGATGGAGTTTGCAACGACTTAAGCCACGATTAAAACAGTAAAGTATCTGTGAGTACATAGTGATTAATTTTAGTTAATTGATCTTCTAAGATTGGGTCGCGTCACTGAATTATAGATCAACTCTGAAAAAACGAGTGCATACCATGCATTTGATGAATCTTATCAGAGATTCTCTCGATTTCGGTTTTCAATGATTCAAACCCACGACCTAAGATTGATTAACTTTAAATTATTTGATAACCCATTAACCATATAATAAAGTTTTAAGAGATTAACTGCGAGAAAAATGATAAATCTCAAGTTGATTCAGAAAAAAAGGTAAAAGACAGTCTCTCTGATTTATTCGGCTGATTCATCTGGCTGATTCATCTGAGAGTGAACTGAGACTTCTATCTCTGTGATGACCGAGTATAGAAAACAGATAAGAAACTGTGAAAAAATGACTAAAATCAGTGTTATTATCCCAACGTGGAATCGAGAAGAGACATTGGGTAAAGCTATTAAAAGTGCCTTGAACCAGACTTTTCCTCCTTTTGAAGTTATCGTGTGTGGCGTTGATGGTTCCCCAGATCAAAAAGTTGTTAACTCTATAAACGATTCTAGAGTACGATGGATAGAGGGAGGATGTGATGGGCTTGCATCAATCCCTCGCAATAGAGGGATTAAAGCCAGCAGAGGAGATTGGTTAGCTTTTCTGGACAGCGATGACGAATGGCTGCCGGATAAACTTGAAAAACAACTCAAATTTGTTAACAAGACGGGATGCAGTGCTGCATGCTCTGATGCGATAAGGTCTATTCCATCTCAAGGATATAAAGGAACGCTACTTAATGGAAATGATTTTGGAGACTTAATATCTTTTCCTTTACTTACTAGAGATAATTATGTAGTTTGCAGTTCGGTTTTGATAAAGAAAGACATTATAGAAAAATGCGGTGGTTTTCCAGAAGATAGATCCTTGAAAGTTGGAGAAGACTATGCACTGTGGCTACGCGCATCTACACTTACAAATTTTGCTTTTATAAAAGAACCATTATTAGTTTATAGAGATGAACCTGAGACAAGCATAAGAGCTTTTACTCCTCCGATTTGGGAGTTAAGAAGTAATGTTTTTAAGTCATTCATTGTATGGGCAAATAACAAAGAACACAGTATAAATGACAAGGAATACATTGTTTTGGCAAAAAAACTGCTTTTTCAAGCTCGTGTAAGAAAAATTGTATATAACATTGTTATAAATATAAGGATGATGTTTAAGAAATAATCCGTAATAATCCGCAGAGATAAAAACAAAAAACATAAACTAAGATAACTGAACTCTACCATTCCCCTGGTGGGGGGGCTCATAATAAGTGATAAGGCAACTTTCGGATTATGGTATATGTAATGACTTCATTTGCATGTGAAACAAGCTTAAAAAAATGTAAGACTCTTGTCTAAAACCAATAAGTGATTACAAATGAGAATCTTTTACGCTTCTGATACAACTCCGAACTCTTCTTTCCAGTCAAATCTCTGGCGCAATAATTTATATCAGCCACTTGTAGATTTAGGGCACGATGTGATAGAGTTTCAATACGAGTTAAGAGAAACCTTTCAAAATCTTGACATTTCGGATCCCAAGCAAAGATCTTTTATTTCGAGGAACAGACCAAAAGTAAGTAAAGAGTTACTTCGACAGATTAAGGCAGCTCATAAAGAAAAACCTGTAGATCTTTTTTTTAGTTATTTCTATGATGCTTGTGTAATGCCTGAAGCAATAGATGAAATAAAAGCCATGGGAATAAAAACTGTCAACTGGTACTGTAACGGATCTTATCAGTTGCATCTGGTGTCTGACATTTCTCCCCACTATGACTGGTGTTTAGTTCCTGAAAAGTTCAGGATTAAGGACTATATAAAAATTGGTGCTAATCCTATTTACTGTCAAGAGGCAGCTAATCCTAAAATATATAAGCCATACGACTTACCTGTCGAATTCGACGTTACCTTTGTAGGACAAGCATATGGAGATCGACCAGCTATTATCAAACACCTGCTGGATAACGAAATTAATGTGCGTGTCTGGGGGTGGGGATGGGATAAATATTCTTCTGAAGCAAAGGCAAAGAAGGACTCTCTACTCCATAACCTTAAAGGTTGCACATCTCAGGTTTGTAAAAAGTTCCTGAAAACAGCAGGCTGGAAGGTAGAAGGAACGGAAAATCAGATCCCTGCAGAGAATAAAGAATCATCAATAGCACTTCCAGCGTCAATGCTGGGAGGGGTATTGACTGATGAGCAAATGGTTAAGATGTTTAGTCGTTCAAAAATAAATTTAGGTTTTTCTACTTGCTGGGGTACTGACGAAATCGGAAATCGCATATTACAGGTGAGACTTAGAGATTTTGAAATTCCAATGAGCTGCGGGTTTTATATGGTAGAATATATGGAAGAACTTGAGGAATTCTTTGAAATAGGAAAAGAAATTGTTTGTTATACTGACAAAGAAGATATGGTTAACAAAATAAAGTATTATTTAAAACACGATGACGAACGTGAGAAGATTCGTCAAGCTGGATATAAACGTTGTTTACAGGACCATACTTGGCATAAACGTTTTGAAATGGCTTTCCATGAGATGGGAATGAATAACTTGGTAGATCTGAAAATTACAGTTTAACGCAATTTATACAGGAAAAAACCATCACTTAAAAGAGTGAGCTATGAATGTCAAGTATTACATATAAAAACCTAAGAAATTATATCTAAAACCTAAGGAATTATATCTAAAAATC
>DAQQ01000241.1:0-9973 GCA_002508465.1 Methanosarcina sp. UBA7
GGAATAGAGACTTCTGCCATTGTCATCATCCATAAGGACATTTATAAATCCCTGATCGTCTCCAAGATATGCATATTTCTCACCATCCCATCCAAGCACAGAATATCCACCATCAAAAGCGTTTTCTCCATAATTCCCCATCTCCGGGTTTTTATATTGGATTTTGACAGGCGAAGATTTATAAACCAGACCTCCTTTTGGAATCCATTCGTCCTCAGTATTAAGATTGAGTTCAAGTCTTTCTGTACTGAAATTATTTTCAAGATCATAATAGAGCATACCAAAAGAATCAGCAGTCCAGACGCAGGAATCCGGAGAAGAATCCGAGCGGTTTACAGTTAAAGATGTGCCTTTTATCTGATATGACTTGATAACATCTTTAGTCATATTGTAAGAACATGCCCTGTATACAGAATCAGCCACCCTGAAATCGATCAAATCTTTAAGGATAGTAACATAATTTCCAGGACTCATCTGGATAGACACTCTGTTTTTCAGTTCGATTTTTTCATCCGTAACCTCAGTGACCTCGAAATTACCATACTGATCCCCAACGTTAATCTCAATAGGTTCGGTCGAGTACTGGTTTACACTCGTGAGACTCACAATCGGGTCCTTACTGTCAAGAACCCGATCGAGAGTTCCTTCCAGAATTGTATACTTAGTGCCGTTTATTGTAGCATTGAAGTTGAACTTTGAACCTTCTTCAAGAGATTTCGCAGTAACCGGGACGGAGTTTTTCTGAAGTTCTATGAGAGCAGAATCATTGTTTACCCCCTGAAGCACCAGTTTGTAGCCATTTCCCAGATCATAATCATTTCCTCGTTGAAGATCACGACTTCCATAGCTAACAAGGTTCTCGGTAATCAAACCATCTTCAAAGACCTTATATTTCTTCCCAAAGAAAGCCGTTGAACCATAAACGATTTTTGAGGTATAAGTTGCATTTCCCGCATCAATAAACCCGTTTTTAGAGAAATTAAGCTCCAAAGACTCATAGTACGTGCCGGTAGAAGTTGAATAATAAAATCCGGGGCAATTTTCTCCGTTAAGAATTGTGTGTTCTCCGGCTGAAATATCTATAATAGGGCCTCGTTGTTCAATAGCACCGTCCACAGGATTAATAGCAATTAAAATAACTGAGATAACAAAAATAATATAAAAATAGATAGTGATTCTAGTCATTTTGTTGCAATTAGTCATAAATGTGAAGAATATAGTAGCAATATATATCAATTTTGTTTTTTAATTAGAAAAAGTAATTATTATAATATATAAAAAATTGTAATGTTGAAGGAGAATACAAAACAGTAAAGCTTAGTTCATAGAGTACCTGGGAGATCAATAACTATTACCAGGTCTTACTGATAGTGGAAATTATGAGAATATTAAGAATAAACTAATTGTCGAGTAGAAAATTAAAACAGTAACTCAGTATCGCAGAAAAACTGAATTGAGCATAGTAGTTATAATTTTTAGATGTCATAGCTATAATTTTGGGATATCGTAATCATAATTTTTATTTTATTATTACTATATGAGAGGATTTAAGAATATTTTCGAAATATTTATTAATCACTTCCTATATGGGTCAATTATGATTTCCAGAAAGACTATAATGTTCGGATTTATAGTCCTGGGCCTTGCAGGCTTGATAATTTATTCTCAAATTGTGCCAGATAAAAAAAACGTATACCAGGAAGACTTTAAAAATTGTAATTTTGAAGGAGAGTTTCTAAGATGCAAAAATGGGGCACTGTATCTAGAAACAACAAATTCGTCACAGACAGGGGAAGGGATTTGGAGTAAAAATATGAGCCTGTCACCAGGAAAAATTTCATGGAACTGGAACGGACAGGACCTGAATAAATTCAGTCTCTGGCTAAAAGTGACATTCAGTGATCACAAGTCTATTTACTATGTTGCAGCGGGAAGCATGAATCCTCAATCCGAAGGTGAATATTATAGGGATCAGGAAAATCGAAGGCGTTTTTCGCCATCTATTATAATCTCAGGAATTCCAATGAGTTCAGTTGAAAGAAATCTTGCTGAAGATTATGAAAAGTACTGCGGGCCTGCTGAAAATATAAAAATTGAAAAATTAAGTGCAGGTTTTGGGGACAACAGTACGCAACATCAGAACATTTTGAATATCTCAGACCTGAAGATATACGGATAACAAAGAGTAATCAAAGGAGTCTGAAAATGAAAAAGAGTAGTGTTGTACTGATAATTATATTTTCAGTAGTGTTTCTAGTCTGTTCGGGATGCACATCTTCACATATTTTAACCTTTAATGAAAAAGGAAACAACAGCAGTGAAGAAATCTCAGAAATTGAGAGCGGTCACGAAAGCAGTCAATTCAGTCAGGAAAACCTAACCTCTTCTGAAAAATCTTCTCCTTACCTTTACTGGGAGTATGAACTTGGAAATATAACTCCAGATAATCTCAGTGAAGGAAGATCGACTGTCCAGGACTGTGTGGCATACTCCCGGGATGGGAAGCAGGTAGCTGTCGGGACAAGGAAAAAACTGACAGTTATTGACGTGTCAGGCAAAAAACTACTCTGGGAAAAGACCTTAAGAGGAAATATCTCGGACATTTCGTTCTCGAAAGACGGAAAGTATCTGCTCGCAGGGGAAAAGAGTACTGACGGATACGTTTATTCTCTGGATGCTGGAACAGGAAATGAAATTCACAGCTATAGAAGTGCCGATGATCTGGGAACCAGTACGAACTCAAAATATCAGCCCTGTATATACAAAATAACGGCTGCTGATGATGCTGTATACATTGCAGCAGGTCGATACTGGAAAGAGCCCGAGTACGGGCTGGCTTCAAGAGTGTACAGGTTCAGTCCGGATGGCACTCTTTCATGGAAACTGCCTGCAACCGAAAACTATGCTCAGAGTGTAAACTGGATTGATTCAAGCCAGGATGGAAAAAATGTGGTTTTTTCAACCGGAGACTGGACAAATTCCCTTGGGCTTGATGCAGTTGTCTATTCCGTGGATGACAGTGGAAACCTCCGCTGGAAATATGAAATTCCTCCTCTTAAGCCTTACTTTGTTTCTGCAGCTATCTGGCACGGACTTGATATTTCAGATAATGGATCCGTGGTAACTGCCTATACCGGGGATGGACGAAAATACCTTTTTTACGATTCCGAGATGATGAGACCAGGAGATGGGAAAACAGCATGGGACATGAAAACCCCAGGAGACGGAAAGACATCATGGGACACCTATGATTGGCAGTCCAATGTAACAGTTCCAGAGGAAGTTGAAGGAAGTCATATCTATGCCTATGGGGAAGCTGCAAAAATTTCCAGTAAAAATGAGATACTTTACCTTACAGGAGCCACACTTCCTGCATATTATCCCGATAACATACCAATGGCGCATCCCCTTGAGAATTCTCTTGTGTCATGTGATACTGAAAAAGGAAACACTTCCTGGACCTATAATCTCGGAGGACGCTGTGCAGGGATCTTCTTTTCTCCGGATATGAGATTCTTTGTCCTGCCAGTCGGAAAAGACTCGTCCTCAGGTAATACTCAGGTTCATGGAGTTTATGTTTTTGATAACCAAAAAGCCGGAAACGGTAATTCAAGGCTAATCTGGAGATTTAACACTGAAGGCGTTATTTTAGATGCTGCGATTTCTTCCGACTGCATAGTTGCTGCAGTTGAAGCTCCTCTAAAGCTTGAAAACGGGAATGTGATTGGGAAACACAGGTTAATAATTGTCAGGTGAGAGAATGAAATGGAAAATTTTGATAGTCCTGCTTATTCTAACTGTAATTACTGCCGGATGCGCTGAAAAAGGCCAGGAATCAGAAAATGGTAAAATTGCTCAGGCTTCCGAAGGTGTCCAGAATATAGAGGAAACGGGCAATTCCGATGCCGGGATATCCATAGACTCTATAGTATTTTCCAGAACCGGAGCTCTGATTACTTTAAAAGAAGAGGCAGAAGTTTCACAGGTAAAAATTTCTTCTGTTAATAATTCGGCAGAGTCAATAGATATTGGAAAAACCGAGAACCAGGTCTTTGTAGCTTTTGACTGGGAACCCAATACTCAATATAAGTTTGAAGTAATCACAGGCAACGGGGCAAAAAGTGATCTGGAAGTGTACGCTCCTGAAAAACCTGCTTTGAAAGAAGAGTATGCTATAAAACTTGAGGATGTTACTCCAGGATCGATAGATAAAACTACAGAAAATGTAGAAGGCATGATTAAATTCTCCCCTGACAACAAGTATCTAGCTATTGGGACTCAAGGAGGTTCTCTGAAACTTATAGAGCTTGCAACAGGTGAAAAGGTTTGGGAAACACAGCTTGTTAAAGGCATAGCTGATGCAAGAATTTCAGATATAGAGTTTTCAGGGGATGGAAAACATCTGATTGTAGGAGAAGATAGTCCGGATGCTTTTATTCACTGCTTTGATTTAAATGGCAAAGAAATCTGGAAATATGGAGCAGGACAAGACCTGGGTTCAGATCTTGACCACATGCCAACCATGAAAAAAATAAAATTGGATTCAAAAGGAAATATCTATGTTGCTGCCAGTAGAGCTTGCGGCTACATAGGAGAGGAATACAAATATTTGGGAAAAGTTTATTCTTTTGACCCTGAAGGCAATTTACGCTGGAAATTCCCTGAATCCGAACTTATGGACTCAGGAGTTACATGGGTTGATACAACCCCTGACGGAAAATACTCTGTTTTCGGCACTACCAATTTTGCAAACGCCGACAAATGGAAAGAAGGAACTGTACATGTTCTGGATGGAAATACCGGAAAGGAATATTGGAACTATTCAATCCCGCCTCTTAAACCATTTTTTGACTATACTGCAATATGGTACAGTACCCAGATTACTCCTGATGATAAAAATATAATAACAATGACCAGTGATGGGAGAGCCTTTTTATTTAATAATTCCAGGAGCATGGAAACCGGTACACCGGAAATAGGATGGCAAGCAAACATTTCAACCCCGGTTGTAGTAAGCGGAGTCCCTATTTACGGTAGTGCGAATTATGCATACATTATCAACAATACCCTTATTTTCTCAATAGGCAGCACATTCTCCAAAGACAAAAACAACGATGCTCCTATAGAACACCCTAATGGGAACAGCATCTTTGCCTATGATACTGACGGCAACCTGCTGTGGAAATGGAGAGTGGATGGCTATGCAGGGGAATGTGCAATGAATGACAGGTATCTCGTTGTCCCTATATCCCAGAACCTGGTGACCGAGGATAGAAATGTCCACGGAGTGTATGTCTTTGACATATCAAAAAGTGGGGGTTCAAACTCCAAACTTGTCCAGGTTTATAATACCAAAGGGATTACAATAGCAGCTGATATCTCCCCTGATGGCAAGTATATTGCAGCCCTGGAAGCTCCTGCAAGGCTTGATGACGGCACAGTGCTTGGAGAGTATAAAGTGCATGTTCTTACATAAGAGGAGAAAAACATGAAAATTGTTTCAATAACGTGGAATTCCTATATTCCCACTCTCCTCAAAGCTGCAGGAGACCTTGGCATAGAGCTTGAAGCCCATTATTCAAAAATACTGGAAGATAATCCGGAAGAAGCTGAGAAGGTACTTCTTGAATGCGAACATGCAGATGCGGTCTTTCTATACTATATATCAAACCCGTTCTGGGAAGAGTTCTACGAAAAGCTTGAACCGTTAAAAACGAGGGTACCTGTAATCTGTGTAGGGAGTGATCCCTCCTCATTTACCCTCTCTTCGGTGAAACTTGAGATTGCAGCTACATGTTTTTCTTATATAATCTATGGAGGACAGGAAAATTTTGCCAATATGATGCGTTATATTTTAAAAGAAATTTTAGGATGCAAGATTGAAACAAAATCACCGGAAAAGATACCATGGGACGGGTTATATCATCCGGACGCAGAGAGTAGATTCTCAAACTTTGAAGAGTATATTAAATGGTACGGGCCTTTGAAAGATAAAACCGTGGGTCTGCTTATCTCCAGGACTTCCTGGGTAAACAACGAACTCGAGATAGAAAATGCTCTGATAAGAAAGCTAGAAAAGCTCAACCTATCGGTTGTCCCTGTTTTTGCATACTCATTGAAAGATAAAGAGCTTGGAAGCAGGGGAATGAATGAGGTTATAGAGGATTATTTCATAAAAAACAGCAGGCCTATAATAGATTGTCTTATAAAACTATCTCCTTTTTTTATTGCAAGCAGTAAAACCGAAGAGAGAAACATATCCTGCGCAGCAAAAGGCATAGAAGTCCTGAGAAAACTCGATGTCCCTGTTTTCCAGCCTGTAATTTCACACTATATGACTGTTGAAGAATGGCAGGAATCAATGGGATTAAGCACTGAGATTGGATGGAGTGTGGCTCTTCCCGAGTTTGAGGGCGGAATTGAGCCTATTATAATAGGAGCAGGCAAAAAAGAAGGAAACTATATGGGGCGTTTCCCGATAGAGGACCGCTGCTCAAAACTTGCATCCCGAATTCTAAAATGGACCGAACTCAGGAAAAAACCGATCAACCGGAGAAAAGTTGCCTTTATCCTGCACAATAGACCCTGCACAGGTGTTGAAGGCTCGGTAGGAGACGCTGCAAATCTGGACTCTCTTGAAAGCGTGGCAAGAATACTGAACCGGATGCAAGAAGCAGGTTATGCCGTCAACCCTCCTGAAAACGGAAAAGACCTCATTGAAACCATTCTCAAGAGAAAAGCAATTTCCGAGTTTAGATGGACTCCTATTAATGAGATAGTGAAAAACGGTGGAGTACTGGCTTTTGTGGAAAAAGAAGAATACGAGAAATTTTTCAATACCCTGAGCCCGAAGGTAAGGCAAAGAGTAATTGAGGGCTGGGGAAATCCTCCTGGAGAAGAAGTAGACGGTATTCCTGCAGCTATGGTCTATGAGAATAAGATCGTTGTGACAGGAGTGCAGTATGGAAACACCGTAGTTTGCGTACAGCCAAAGCGGGGATGCGCAGGTGCCAGATGTGACGGAAAAGTCTGCAAAATCCTTCACGATCCTGAAGTTCCGCCAACCCATCAGTACCTTGCAACTTACAGGTATCTTGAAGACACATTTGGAGCCGATGTGCTCGTACATGTAGGAACCCATGGAAACCTTGAGTTCCTGCCTGGAAAAGGAGTTGGGCTTTCAGAAGATTGTTATCCTGACATAAGTATCGGGACTATTCCCCACCTTTATATTTATAATTCTGACAATCCTCCGGAAGGTACAATTGCCAAACGCCGGAGCCTTGCTTGTTTGATAGACCATATGCAGACTGTCATGACCTCAGGAGGACTTTACGAAAACCTGGCAGAACTTGACAGGCTGCTTGGAGAATACGAACAGGTGAAACATGACAAGGGACGTGAGCATGCCCTGAAGCACCTGATCCTTGACGAAATCAAAAAATCTAATTTGAATTCCGAGATAAAAGCCGATCATCAGACTCCGTTTGAAGAAATAGTAAGAAAAGCACACGAAGTTCTTGGAAAAATAAGAAACAGCCAGATACATAATGGGATGCACATCTTCGGACAGGTCCCCGAAGGCGAGAAAAAAGTCGAATTCATAAACTCGGTTTTAAGGTATGATGACCAGGGAAGTGTGGGAAACAAAGTCTCGATTAGAAGGTTGATTGCAGGACTTCTGGAACTTGACCTGGATGAACTGATCTCTGACCAGAGCCTGATTTCCGAAAACGGAAAATCAAACGGACAGTTGCTTGAAGAAATAGACTCCCTTTCTAAAGACTTTATAAGAACATTTATAAATAACCCCGAAAAAGAGCCAGTCCGGATAATCAAAGAGATTTTTGATGGAAAAGATTTTGAAGGACAGAATGTCAAAGAAAAAAGCTCTGAAGAGCAAAATATCGATGAAGGGATAAATAACCCTGAAATAGAGCCAACCAGGATAATCAAAGAAGTTTTTGAAGGAAAAAGCTTTGGAGAGCAAAATATCAGAGATACGGGTATAAATTCCGCACTTTTTCAGGACGCAGCTTCGATCTGCAGCAGGATTCTTGACCTTGAATCCAGAATAGATGACTCACTTGAAATTGAAGCTCTTCTGCACGGCTTTGATGGAGGGTACATCCCTGCAGGCCCTTCAGGCCTTATTATGCGTGGAAGAGATGATGTACTGCCAACAGGCAGGAATTTCTATTCACTTGACCCGAAAAAGATTCCGACAAAAGCTGCCTGGAGAGTAGGACAGCAGCTCTCAGAGGTTCTGATTAATAAGCACATCAAAGACGAAGGCCGGTATCCTGAGAATGTGGGATTTTACTGGATGGCAAATGATGTAATGTGGGCTGATGGAGAGGGAATGGCCCAGATTATGAGCCTGCTTGGGGTTGAACCAGTATGGTTCAGCAATGGACAGCTGAAAGGATTCTCCGTGATTTCCCTTGAAGAACTTGGCAGGCCCAGAATTGATATTACAATCCGAGTTTCAGGAATTCTAAGGGATAATTTTCCAAACTGTCTTGAGGTCATAGACGAAGCAATTCAGGCAGTGGCTTCCCTTGATGAACCTGAGGAGATGAATTACCCAAGAAAACACAGTCTTCGGATGATTGAAGATGGAACGAGTTCCAGGGATGCTACCTTAAGGATTTTTTCAAGCAAGCCAGGGACTTATTCGGCCGGAGTTCAGCTTGCAGTCTATGCAAGTGCCTGGAAAGATGAAAAAGACCTGGCAAACATCTTCCTTTACTGGAATGGGTATGCATATGGAAAGGATGTAAAAGGTAAGGAAGCCCATACTCAACTTGCTTCAAGCCTTAGGACTGTGGATGCTACCTTTAATAAAGTGGTAAGTGACGAGTACGACCTTTTAGGGTGCTGCTGTTACTTTGGAGTCCACGGAGGCTTTACAGCTGCAGCCAAGCAGGCTTCCGGAAGAGATGTAAAAGTTTACTTTGGTGATACTCGAGAACCTCAGCACGTTGAAGTCAGGGACATGGCTGACGAACTGCGAAGGGTCGTAAGAGCCAGGCTCTTAAATCCGAAATGGATTGAAGGCATGAAGCATCATGGATATAAAGGCGCACAGGACATTTCGAAAAGGGTTGGAAGGGTCTATGGCTGGGAGGCTTCTACCCAGGAGGTGGACGACTGGATTTTTGATGATATCACAAAGACCTTCGTGCTTGACGAAGAAATGCGCCGCTTCTTTGAAGAGAACAACCCCTATGCTCTGGAAGAAATGTCCAGACGGCTCCTTGAAGCTCAGTCAAGAGGGCTCTGGAACCCTGACCCCGAGCTTCTTGAAGAGTTGAAAATGTCTTATCTCGAAATTGAGAGCTGGATGGAAGAACTGGCAGGAGAAGGAGAGTTTCAGGGTGGGGCTGTTGATATAATTAGTTCCGAAGATGTCCCTGACTGGAACGCAAAAATGCAGGAAATACGAAAAATCTTCAAATAACAAAAAGGTAGCGGAATGAAAAATAGAGGTTTTCTCCTCCTAATACTTGTGCTAATTCTACAGCCCGTAGCTTCACAGGCTCAGCAGGAGGATTTCAAACCTGAAGATATGACTACATTCATAATTCAGGTCCCTCATGGGGTAGAAGGAAATGGCCTTGCAGTCGGAAACAGCACGCTCTCTGCATATCTTTTCTTTGAAAGCTATTATGATGGCGATATGAATGTGACAGTGGAACTTGACTTACCGAAAGGTTTTGTGCTTCATGAAGCTACGGTTGATTCATTTTCACTTCAGACAGAGTATGATGACTGGTACAGGCTTGTTGACTTTTATATACCTGCGGATACACCCTGCGGGACTTACAACATAACTGCAAAAGCAGTCGTTGACGCTAATGGAAAAAAACACACTATTGTGCGTACAACCCAGCTTAAAATTGCGTCAAAAAAAGAAGTCGCAAATGAAGTCTCAGTATCCCAGCTCATAGTACCGTCAGATGAAGACGGA
>DAQQ01000241.1:10025-10396 GCA_002508465.1 Methanosarcina sp. UBA7
AAGATCGAGAAAGAAGACCTTACTTCGACCTACATGGGGATAAAGATTACAAATACCGGGAACAGTACAATTCCTGTCATAGTCACATATGATATTCTTGACACAAAAACCGGTGAGCATGTAAAAGCGTTTAAACCCGATATTATGGGAATGAACGCAGACACTTTGTGTTATGCCGCCGTAACCCTCTCACCAGGTTCAAGTTCGCTGATAAGCCTTCCCATCTATATATCTCAGGATGCAATGGGAGGAGACTACCTTCTGAGGGTTAAAGTAAAACTCACAGGCAGCGACTGGATTGCAGTGACAAAAGATCAAAAAATTACTGCAATCTCAAGGCGGTGGGGACCTATAATAACTACTTTTACCGC
>DAQQ01000241.1:10439-17787 GCA_002508465.1 Methanosarcina sp. UBA7
ACCGTTTCTTTTGCAGCAATAAACCTGCCCATGACCATCCTGTGGGAGTTATCCCATGCGATCTTCGGACCATTCAGTTTCCTGTTTACAGGGCTCTTCAATGAGATTCTACTTTACATGCTCATTGCCTCTCTTGTAGTCCTGATACCAAAACCGGGAGTTATAAGCCTTTTTATGATGGTCAGGTTTCTACTTGGAGGTTTCATTACAGGTAGTTTTACTCCTATAACTTTTATAACACTGTCCGTCAATGCGGTAATTCTGGAACTTCTGTTGTACACTGCAGGTGTAACCGGTAAGAATCCGGCTCCAGATAACAGGTTCAGGATGGGAATTCTTTGCGGGTTCGCTGATATGGTCAGTAGCTATGTATCCTTCAGTGTCTGGATGATCCTCTACAGACTTTTTTACAGTGACTGGTACATAACTGCAAATATCCTGATCGACGGATTCCTCTACACATTCATAGGAACCTGGTTTGGAATAAGCCTTGGGAATAGACTGAAAAAGGTGGCAGAGTGAAGTTAGCTTTAATCAGACTTTTCTGGCCTTTGGTCAAGCTTTCTCTCGGAAAGATTTGCATCGCTGCCAGATGCTTTCGATCAAACCTTTTTTTGAGAAGGTTGTGGTTTGCGGTTGTGGTATAATGATAGAAATTAAAGACCTATGGTATACTTATCCTGGAAGATCGGAGCCAACTTTAAAGGGAATCAACCTTAGAGTCGAAAAAGGAGAATTTGTTCTCCTAACAGGGCCTACAGGATGTGGAAAAAGTACTTTATTGAAAACCTTAAACGGGATTATCCCTCACGAATCAGGAGGGATATTTTCAGGTAGTGTGAAAGTCAAAGGGATGGAAACCACTGAATCAAACCAGATTGAAATCTCGAAAGAAGTAGGCCTTGTGTTTCAGAACCCGGATGATCAGATTTTTTCTACAACCGTTGAGGATGAAGTAGCCTTTGGGCCTGAAAACCTCTGCTTTGAGCGAAAAGAAATTGATAGAAAGGTAGAAGAAGCCCTGAAAATCGTAGGGATGCCAGGTCACAGGCTGGCTTCCACAAATTCACTTTCCGGAGGACAGAAACAGAGAATCTGCATTGCAAGCATGCTTGCAATGTCACCTGAAATCCTTGCTATGGATGAGCCTGTAAGCCAGATGGATCCCAGGGGTACGCACGAAGTCCTGAACACGGTAAGAGAACTCAACAGGAAACTGAAAACGACTATTCTGCTGGTTGAACACAGACTACACGAGCTTGCACCCTTTGTAGACAGAATTGTCATAATGGACGAAGGAAAGATAGTCTTTGATCAACCTGCCTCGAAAGCTTTTGACCATCTCGAAGTATTTTACAGACTTGGACTTCGGATTCCCGAACCTGTTGAACTCTGCCACAGTCTTGGAATCAAAGCCAGTCCTTTGAGTGTCAGTGGGGCTCTTGCCTTACTGGACACGGAAAACTTTAGAAAAAATATCGATATCTCCCTGCCTCCTCCAAATCCAGAGGAAAGTACTGTAGTAATCAAGAACAGTTCAAAGAAAGCTTCTACTGAAAATAATAACTCTGAAAATAATGGTGGTTCGATTGTTTTAATGCAGGATCTATGGTCAGGATACGAGAAAAACAAGATGGTACTGAAAGGAATAAATCTGGAAATCAATAAAGGTGAGAGGGTCGCGATTATGGGCACGAACGGCTCGGGAAAATCAACTCTGCTTTTACACCTTGCAGCTATTCTCAAACCAGATAAAGGAAGCGTGAAGGTTTTTGAAGAGGACACAAGGTCCAAGAATCCGTATTCCTTTGCAGGTAAGGTCGGATTTGTGTTCCAGAACCCTGACCTTATGCTCTTCTGTGACTCAGCTGAGGAAGAAGCAAGATTCGGACCTGTTCAATTAAAGTACAGTAATATTGAGGAAAGGGTAAAAAATTCTCTTGAAGCCATGTCAATTCTTCCTTTCAGGCACGACCTCCCTCAGGCACTGAGCAGGGGACAGAGACTCAGAACAGCCGTTGCCTCGGTAATTTCCATAAACCCCGAACTTATTCTTCTCGATGAACCCACAACAGGGCAGGATAGAATGAACATAGAACAAATGATGGACTTTTTCAAAAATAATAATTCTACACTGATTTTCTGCACACACGACATTGAGGTAGCCATGTCTTATGCTACAAGAATCCTGGTGATGAATGATGGGAAGATCATAGCAGACGGAAAGGGAAAAGAAGTTATAAAAGACACTGAAAGCCTCAGAAAGGCCTCGCTTACCCAACCTCCGGTTGTTGAGATCGCAAATCATCTGGGAATCAACGCCTTTTCAGTTAAAGAACTTGTGAAAACACTGACTTCCAGAAGTGCTGAAGGGATAAAGTGTTGAAGGGAGATGCGGGATAACATCAGGTGTTAAAGGGAAATACTGAAACATAAGGTGTTGAAGAGAAATGTGCGATATATAAAATATTAAAGAGATATGCTGGATGATATAAGAATATTAAAGGGACGTGGGATGATAGCATGATAGGTGCTAGATCAATTGCAGAACCGACAATTAAGGATACAGTTATTCACAGGATAGACCCAAGAGCTAAGATTCTTATTCTGATTTCCATAGTTTTTGTCGCTGTATCCCTGGATAACCAGAAAACAATGTTTTTATTGTTTCTTACTGTACTCTCAGGATTCGTACTTGCAAAAATGCCGGCAATAAAGATCAAGACCCTGGTTATATTGCTCGTACTTTTGATATGGGGAACTATTTATTCACAGGCTCTCTTTTACTCTCAACTCCCGAGAACTGTTATTTTTACCATAGTCCGTCCTGAATTCCCGATTCTGGGCTGGTTGACAGGCGGCGGACTGTTCGTATATGAGGAAGGATTTCATCACGGCGCAGTTCAGGGACTTAGATCGGCTTCAATCCTTTCTCTTGGGCTGTTGATGTGCTGGACCACGGACTCGAGAGATATGTTAAATGGCCTGGTCGGACTCAGGGTTCCTTACAGCGTAGCTTTTATGGTAATCACAGCAGTAAGATTCTTACCAATAATAATCACCGAAGTAGCTACCGTGATAACAGTCCAGCGGCTCAGGGGATTTAATCCGAAAAAGTTCGGGTCAGGAATCATAAAAACATTACTCAATATATTGACTCCGACTCTTGCAAACTGTGTACGGAGAACCGGAACCCTTGCGGTCTCGATTCAGAGTCGAGCTTTTCGGGCAAACCCGGACCGGACATCTCTTAAAAAACTAGAGTTTTCGGACATTGATAAGATAATGGTTGCAGTCTGTGTTTTTACAGCCATAAGTGTTGTGATTATGAAGCTTATTTACAATATGTATACAAGCGGGATTTATTATACTTCAGGTTTAAGGCCTGTTTATGCAATTGCAGGAGGATACCTGTGATAGAAATTAAAAAGTTATCCCGATCCTTCGGAAACCTGGTTGCTGTGGATAATCTGGATCTTGAAATCGAAAACGAAATATTTGGCCTTCTTGGTCCTAACGGGGCAGGCAAAAGTACGACAGTTATGATGCTTACAACTCTACTAAAACCCAGCAGCGGTACTGCAAAAGTATGCGGGTACGATATAGTAAAAGAGTCCAAAAAAGTAAGGTCAAAGATAAGTTATGTCCCTCAGGATATGGCAGTTGACAGAAAACTCACAGGTAGGGAAAACGTACAGCTTTATGCAAAACTCTACGGCATCCCTAATAGGAGTTCAAAGGTAGATGAAGTGATTGAAATGATGGGGCTTTCAGATCGTGCCGGCGACCTTGTAGCAACATACTCCGGAGGAATGAGAAGACGTCTTGAACTTGCTCAGGCGCTTGTACACGAGCCAGAGGTTTTGTTTCTGGATGA
This sequence comes from Methanosarcina sp. UBA7, assembly GCA_002508465.1. GTDB lineage: Archaea > Halobacteriota > Methanosarcinia > Methanosarcinales > Methanosarcinaceae > Methanosarcina. The sequence continues at coordinate 14,317 of DAQQ01000241.1, forward strand.
ACCGACCCTTGGACTGGATGTGAGTGGCAGAAAGAAGATTTGGGAGCATATCAGAATGCTTAAGGCCGAAGGGATGACAATCTTCATGACTACGCATTACCTTGAAGAAGCAGAAAAATACTGTAACAGGGTTGCTATTATCGATAAAGGACATATCGCAGTTGTTGGCTCTCCTGAAAACCTTACAAACTCAATAGGAGAAAATGCCTCCCTTAATGATGTTTTCCTTGAAAACGTTAAAACCCCTGAAGAGCAGGCTGGATTTAACTCAACACAGTTCAGAAACCTTCTGAGGCGAAGATGATGAGAGCAGTATACTATTATTTTGAGAGGGATCTCGTAAAATGGCTAAGAGGAAAGGTTACCGTTATTTCTTCCCTTGTAATGCCTGCAGCATGGCTGATATTTGTAGGGCTTGCCCTGCCAACAAAGTTTACGGAAAATTACCTTGAGTTTATCACTCCCGGAATCCTTGTCATGACTATGCTCTTCTCCTCCTTGCAGGGCGGATCTCTAATGATTTTTGATAAAATACTGGGCTTTCTGAATAAGTTCATGGCCATGCCCTCTCCAAGGGAAAGTATACTATATGGAAAAATACTCTTTATCAGTGTCAGGGGCCTAATGCAGGCAACTGTGATACTCCTTATAGCTACTCTTCTTGGAGTAAGGATATTGAACCCTGTGCATATATTTCTGATATATCTTACACTGTTTTTATTTTCAGTGGTTTTTTCTGCTCTTTCAACTATGATAGGACTGTACTTAAGTGACCATGATAGCTATGCAGCTGTTAACAGCATGATCAGCATGCCTTTGTTCTTCACAAGCAGTGCACTCATGCCGTATGACGTCATGCCTGACTGGCTGAGGATTCTGGCCAGGCTCAACCCGGTAAGTTATGCAATAGACAGCGCAAGAACTCTATTTGAAGGAGGAATACCTGTTCACGGGCTCATAAGCCTGGCCATAGGAGCCGGAATCATGGTGCTTCTCGGGACATATCAGTTCAGGAAGGCATTCGTGTGAAAAAGAGGAACGAAAGTAAAGGAAGCAGAATATGGACAAAGGGGATAGAAGAGAAACAGAGAAAAAAATTTAGAAATGGAATAGAAGTAGAAATAGAAAAAAAGTAGAAGTCCAAACCTTCGATGTTTAAACTCTTTTAATGTTCATGTTGATTGCAACTTCTGCAATATCAGCACTGTACTCCGAAACCCGCCTGAGACTTTCCAGGATCATACTGAGTTCAATATTACCCGAACCTTCGCAGTTCTGCGGCTCCAGAGAAACTCCAAACTGGGAAACTTTCTTGGCTTCTACAACGATTTTATTAATAGCTTGCAGGTCTTCTTCGGTCATTGAGTCTATCGAGCTTTCAAAAACCTTGCAGGAAAGCTCGGCCATCTTGAAGATAGGATCATCGGCAGTGACTTCCGAGTCCATTTTCAGGACACTTTTTGCAATTTTTACAGCATGATCTCCCACACGCTCGATACTTTTCGTAATAAGTCTGTATCCCAGGCATTCTCTAGGATGCCGGATTCCAATCTTTTCAGATAGTTCGATATCTTCAATAGAAGCCTTTAGCTGACGGACGGCAAGAAGATAAAAGCGATCCACGTCGTCGTCTCTCTGAATGACATCTTCAGCAATCTCTACATTGTGATCCCTGAGAGCAGTCATGGAGTCTTCAAGCATGGAAAGCACAAGCCCATACATGTTTCTAATTACCCGGGTAAGGGGAAGGTCATTGTAGTTCAGAAGGCATTGGAAGACCAGTTCATTCCTAGATTCTTCTATAAGTTCAAGTCCTATCAGTTTCTGACGCACAGAGTCTTTGATAAACTTACGGTCATAGGCACTGAAGCCTTTTTTGGTAGTCAGTCTGATAATGTCGTAGCCTACAAGATAATGAGAAATAAGAATCCTGAGATTATTTTCTGCACTGTCGGAGTGAACATAGTCAATGGTTGCATTAAGGGCGGAATGTTCCTTTGAAACCGCACTGGAAGAGACAAGCAGAGTTTTATTAGGCATAGGTGTGAGCGTAAGGGTGTCACCGGCCTCAAGCCCTATATCTCGGACCCATTTTATAGGGAGGGACACAATATAGGTAGAGTTTCCGGTAAACTGAACTTTTCTTTTATCCTTGGTGATAAATAAACCCCCTAGGGTATTTTAGTTAATCTTAAGAGAACTATATAGAGAAAAGTAATATATAAAGGTATCTTAGAAATAGAACACTAAAATGATAAATAAAACATGATAGCTGTGTCTAATTATGGTATATAGGATCAATTACAGAATCATAGAAAAACATAGAGTTAGACTAAAAGTTCGGTTGTAAAGGTAGATATAAAATCAATTTTTAGAAAGACATTTTTTCTCGTAAAACTCTTTTCTTACAATAGGTACAAAACAATTCTGTATAATACTATATTAATCACTTTCGAATAACAATAAAAACCAATTAACCAGGGAACAAACTGCAAGAAAAGAAGTATGAAAAACTGCTGAAAAGATGATTAAAATAAAGAAAAAAGATGGTTAACAAAATAAAGAAAAAAATGGTTAACAAAGTAAAGAAAAAAAATGGTTAACAAAGTAAAGAAAAAAATGGTTAACAAAGTAAAGAAAAAAAATGGTTAACGAGAGATCAAAGATGATAAAATAAAGAGAACTATTAACGGGAAATCAGCAGTGTAGCGAATTTTCTGCAGATTTAGAGTCAAGTTTTTGTATGCTGATTATACTTTAGTTCTCTTGTTGTTGAATTCTCCAACTACTAACTTATTAAGATTTATTATTTTACAGAAAAATTGACACATCACCTAAATTTCTGTGTTTTAATCTAGATTTTTGTGTTTTCATTATACTCTAAACTACTATGTTTTTACTATACTCAAAATTATTGTGTTTTTCTTTTAAGTTTATACAAGTGATATTCTTCAGGACTAGAGATGTTTACTGTCGAATAAACATTATTTTGCAAACATTCTTAATATCTTATCTATTCCTGAAGTTCACTTTAGAAGTAAGACCCGAATGTCAAAATTTCCCTCTTTCAGCCAGAACAGCCCCAATTACCGAACCAATTATGCCTATCACAGCGGTATGAGCTACGATGACAATGGTAACTATAAATGCAGAGGCAGCTATAAGTCCTCCAAGTACAGGGGCGCCTCTGAGTATCGATCCAAGAATTCCTCCAAGAAGAAAACCCGGAATAATCATGAAAACGGTCATCAGAACTCCGGTCTTAAGCCCTTCTCCAGAACCTCCGTCTGCGTAATAACCTCCTAAAAGACCTCCCAGAAAAGGAGCTATGGAGTTTACTATTGGAATGAAATAAAAAACAAAAGTACAGACCATACCTATGAGTGCTCCACTTAAAACTCTTGCTATTATCTTCACCTCCCACAATAAAGAATGTACAAATCTTATGTTATAATAAAATTGATTTAATCA
>DAQQ01000241.1:17868-23230 GCA_002508465.1 Methanosarcina sp. UBA7
AAAGAAATACTGTTTGCAGTGATCAGGGCTGGATCATTTACCAGGATACCGTGGAGCATCCAGAGAAACATGCCTGAAGTAGAGCAAATTAGCATCATCAGGGATACATCCTTTGTAGACCTGGTAGTCAAAGCTCTTAGAAGCTGTGGAGCAAAAGCTACAGTTGTCAGTGCACCTGCAATATAACCGATCATTTACTTTCACTTCCGGAATTTAGCTAAGGTGTCCCAGAAAAAATAGAAAATCTCTGAGAGTTGCATGTAACCGCAACAGCATGATACTCTTTTCCTTAGATTTGTGGTTCTGCAGCCCAGTTCCATCTCGGGATGAGAGGTCCCTTTCATTTAGTTCAAAGGGCTAAGGCTCCAGGTTCAATCAGTTCAGGAACAATTACTTAAGTCATTTTTTTATTTGCATATACAATTTTCGACAGAAACATAATCCTGATATAAGCGTATCTCGTAAAACTCTGCTGGGATATGATTATGACAGAAGACTGCCTTTTTTGTAGAATAATAGAAGGAAAAGTTCCTTCAGAGAAGGTATATGAAGATACTGCCGTTTTTGCATTTCTTGATGTTTTTCCGGCAAGCGAAGGGCATACACTGGTAGCTCCTAAAAAACACTTTAGCAAGTTTACGGATATGGATGCGGAAAGTGTTGCTTCGCTTTTTGAGGCTACAAGGAAGATTACGGCTGCAATCGAGGANNCCCATGTCCATGTACATGTTATTCCCAGGAGAAAAGGAGACGGTGGGAGAGGAATAAAATCAATAGTATGGACTGAACCTGATACTGCCAATTTGAAAGAAGTTGCGGAAAAAATCAGAAGAGCGCTCTGAAAAGATAGCTCACAATAAGAGAAATAATCTCCAGACAGAACATTTCCCAGATAGGGTTTTCAATACGAAACGATAATATATTTTTTGGAATATAATGAATTTAAGGAAAGGCAGCAGGCAGAATTGTTGTCAGTACCCTTCCGGTTTCTCTTACTTTGGGGGTAAGAACAATGGCAGAAATGGAAATTGATGTTAGAGGGCAGACCTGCCCTGTTCCTCTGGTAGAATGCAGAAAAGCCTTAAAGAAAGCCTCTCCAGGGGATCTTGTTATTGTGAAGGGAACACATCCGGCATCAAGAAAAGAGATTCCTATGGCCTGCGAAGCAATGGGACTCAAAGTGCTGGAAATTGAAGATAAAGAAGGAGGTAAAGAGTGGGAGATTAAGATCCGGAGATAAGCCGGAAGGGGAATTAAAACATGGGGGAAAAGACTGTTATTATCCTGCATAGCGGAGACATGGATAAGGTATACAGCGCACTTATAATTGCAAACGGAGCTCTTGCAATGGGTATGGAAGCCTCCATATACTTTACTTTCTGGGGATTAATGCGCTTGAAGAAAGGAGAGCTTGATAAGGGGCCACTCTCCAAGATGAATATGCTGGGGCTTGGCAGGCAGATGATCAAACAAAGAATGAATAAAGCCAATGTTGCTTCACTTGAAAGGCTGATGAATGATTTCAAGGAACTTGGCGGAAAGATAATTGCCTGCGAGATGACCATGGAAATTATGGGCTTGAGTAAAGAGGAGCTTCGAACAGACTGGATAGATGAATGGGGAGCTGTAGGTTCGTATATTCAGGAAGCACGGGACGCAAACGTAACTCTCTTTATTTGAGGTTTGGAGAACTCTTAGAGTTTGAGTTAAAGCTTAAAATATTACTATAATATGAGTTTTTCCATGGTTTGACCTGACTTAGATGTATATTACTGAGCTAATATCACTATCCAGGGAATTATTACCGCGAATTTATCGGATTAAAATCCAGAAACTTACTGGAGACTCTGAGATTTAACTGTAAAATCTAAAATTTGATTATTTCAAACGGGGAGGGAGAAAAAATATTTGAGAATATAATATATCTTGACAATGCCGCATGCACACGATTGGATGAGCAGGTACTTGAAGTAATGAAGCCTTATTTTTTTGATACCTATGCAGTTGCAACATCGGAATTTGGCTATTCTATGGGTATTGAAGCAAAAGAAGCACTTGCAAGATCCCGAGAAAGCATAGCTTCAAAGCTTGATGCAAACTCGGAAGAGATTATCTTCACTTCAGGATCCACTGAATCAAGCAACACTGCACTTAAAGGCGTTGCCATGGCTCTTAAAGAGAAGAAAGGAAAACACGTTGTTGTCTCGAAGATAGAAGATTTTCCTGTTCTTAATACAGCAAAAGCTCTCGAAGGACAGGGTTTTAGTGCGACTTTTCTGGATGTCGATCCTGAAGGGTTTGTGGATCTCGAAGGACTTAAAAACGCTATCACAAGAGAAACTGTTCTCGTTTCAATTCAACAGGGAAACCAGGAAATAGGGACAGTACAGGATTTGAAAGCTATCTCGGAAATATGTGAAGAAAAAGATGTGCTCCTGCACACGGATGCTACTCATAGTTTTACTCGGCTACCTCTCAATGTAAAGGAACTACCTGTGGACCTGATCACTATGTCCGCCCATACCATCCACGGCCCAAGAGGAATAGGTGCTCTTTACATCAGGAAAGACACTCCAATAACCAAATTTATGGATGGAGGTTTCCAGGAATTTAACCTGAGGGCAGGAGTAGAAAATATTCCATCAGCCGTTGGTTTTGCAAAAGCTGTAGAACTCGTAACCGAAGAGGAAAACAAAAGGCTCAAAGCAATGAGAGATCGCATAATTGATAAAGCACTCTCTGAGATTCCGGAAGTTACCCTCAACGGAAGCCGAGAAAAACGCCTGCCTCAGAACGCAAACCTGACTTTTCACTATGTAGAGGGTGAATCCGTAACTTTGCACATGGATTTGAGAGGTTTTGCAGTAAGTACTGGTTCAGCCTGTTTCAGTCGTTCCCTTGAAGCTAGCCATGTAATCAGGGGTATAGGAGGAGATCACGAAAGAGCTCATGGCTCAGTGCGCTTTACCTTCGGGCGCTATAATCATATTGAGGATGCCGATGCAGCAATTGAAGCAATGAGCGAAATAGTGGCAAGGCTCAGGGAAATAAGCCCTCTTGCAAGGAAATGAGTGGAAATAGATGGGAAGCACATAAAAGGAAGCAGACTACAGACGATTCAGGGATTTTATAGACGATTTAGGCATTTTAGATGATTTAGGTATTCTAAACAATTAGAAATAGAATATTAGAGAGAAAGAGAGAGTGAGATAATGAAGTTTCCTTACAGTCAAAAAGTGCTGGAGCATTTTAAGAACCCGCACAATGTCGGGCAGATCGAAAATCCTGATGGAAAAGGCCTCGAAGGAAGCCCGGCTTGCGGAGACATGGTAGCGGTTTACATTAAGGTCAACCCAGACACCAAGGTTATTGAGGATATAAAATTNNTGGAAAAACTCTCGATGAAGCAAAGAAAATAACATGGAAACAGGCTTCGGAAGAACTTGGAGGGCTTCCTCCGATTAAAGCCCACTGCTCAGTACTTGCAGTTGAGGGCCTGCGGGCTGCAATCAGAGATTATGAGGAAAAACACGGGCTTATAACCGAGAAAGAGCCTACTACCGAAGAGGTTATCAGAAGCAGGCTAAAACACGTTATGAACCCTCTGACCGGTCTTGACATAATTCGTACAAACCTTATCCTGAAAACAAGCGTTGAAAATGGAGTTGTGAGGGTAGTTGTAGACCTGCCTGCAAACCATCAGTTTGCTCCAGCAATAAAAGAGGATATTATGGAGAAACTGGGATCTTTGTGGGATGTCGAAAGGGTTGATGTAATATTTACAGCCTGACTCTTACATTTACAGCCTGACTCTTACGGTCTGCTCTCAGATGAGATCTAGTCTAAAGATCTAGAAAAACGAAGAGAGGAGAGTATTTTTTCCTCTCAAATGAATTTACCTCAAATAAGCTTATGGAATTATGTTCCTTATATTTATGATTCCAATGCTGGCTTTGTATTTTTCATAATTAGCCCAGGATAGTTAACTGTGTGTTAAAATACGAAAAAAATGATAATGATAGTTCAAAAACCAACCGATTCATGAATAAATTTAACAAAAGATAAATTTCATAAGATAGATAAAGATGAAGGTACGGACTTTGACCTTTCCTTATAATACATGAAAAGTTCCTCTCCCCATTTTAAAGCCTGAGGCTCAAAGGCAATTAGAAATCGAGTCGTTAATCTTCCTTTTTTATCCAGTAGAGATAGAATAAATATCTTATCAGTTATAATCATTGACATGGGCTTTAAGTCACCCTCGTATACCAAAAAATCGGAAACTTTGCTACAAAAAACGTTTTTTATTTCTTTTTTATATTCGATCAAGGCTTTGTTAATGATAGGGTTATTTATTTTTAAAATTGGGATATCGGAATGATATTCAGTCTGGAAAGCCTCCAGGACTTTTTCTGTAACAATTATTGTAGCTTCGATATCCTTTTGAATATACTCAAAAAGAAGTAAAAGAGAAAAAGGATGAAATATTGAAATAAAAGACATTATACGCTTAGAACTCATCAAATTTGTCATAACTTCTTCTGGAATCCGGAAAACATTTGAAAAATCCTGTTCTATAATTCTAACGTGGCCCAGTTCTCCGATTTTATTAAGAATGTGAAAAGGAACAGGGCTTACGTCATGATCAGACCAGAAGTCCAGATTATCTTCATATACTGAAAGCGTGCTCAGGAAAAACTCTGCATTTGAAGCAATCACTGCACCCATTTCTGAGAGGGAGTATACTCCATGATCTTCAAGAACAAGACCCCAATCAGTTAATTTTTTAATTTGGGGAGTGATTGATTTCCAGGGAAAATCAAGCACATCTTTGATGTCCTCACTGCTTTTCGGGCCTTCTTCTTTAAGGAGTAAAAGAAGATTCTTTCTTTTTTCAGAAAGAAAAAGAGTATCCAGAAGCGAAGATCTTGTTTCTACTCTGGTATGTGCTTTCGATTTCATTTTACCTAATTAATACTTGAAGGAAATATATAAATTCAATGAAAAATTCTTCCTTTCAAAAGAAAGGAACAGAAAACTAACTATTTTTATTTATAGTTTTAAAAAATTGACAATAATCGACGTGTCAAAAGGCTATTTTTTCAATTCAATTAGAATACCAGAACTTTTTGCTTATTCCAAAGTGTTTTGCCTGGCAAAAAGCTCTGGATTATTCCCACCACGCGGATAAAAGTTACACCGTTTTGGCTATATGAAATGTGTATTAACGTTTAGAGTGGTAATTCCAAAAAGGAGTTTGATACAAAGCTGGAAAACTGGAGGTTTTAAGACGGAAAGCCGTAGTAAATCTATAGTCTTTGCCCTGCTAGTAGTTGCACTTCTTACGATGTCGACAGGTTTT
>DAQQ01000241.1:23240-42756 GCA_002508465.1 Methanosarcina sp. UBA7
CCTTTTCACCCGAGAAAATTGATATACACTCAGGTGAAAATGTTACCTGGATTAACTTCAAGAAACCAAAAGCCCCAGTAGTACTTGTGAGTGCGGACGAGCTTTGGGAAGAGGCAACATTGAACTATGGAAAAGCCTTTTCCGTTACTTTTGAAAAGCCAGGAACCTACACTTTTACTCTTAAGGATAATCCCAATATAAAAGGAACAGTAACCGTACTTGCTGGTGAATCACAGAAAGTAAGTTCAGAGAAACCTGGGGAAACAGTTACTGCAGAGAAAGTGCAGGTTCAGTCAAAACCAGAATCATCTCTGAAACACCTGGAGATAAAGAGTGAAGAAAATGTCAATCACGAAGAAAAGATAGCAATATATTCAACAGCACTTACTCCAAACCATTTAGATATCGAAAAAGGAGACACGGTTTCATGGGTAAACTACAAAAAGCCAAAAGCACCTTCCGTGCTTGTGAGTGAAAATGGTTTATGGGAAAAACAAACTCTTAATTACGGAAAAGCATTTTCATACACGTTTGAAGACTCAGGAACTTATACATTCAGTCTAGAAGGAATTCCAGAAGCAAAAGTTACTGTTGTAGTAAAGTAAAAGCGATGTATTTAACGAAAAAGCTGGAAAATTCAGGCTAAAAAGGCCACGTCAGGAAACCAAATTAAACACCGAAGAATTTGTTACCTACACACAAATTAGAGAAATGTAAAGAGATATGCGGTAGTGGGGGTTTATCAATTAACTTTTGAATGAAATCGCCAGAATAAGTAAGAACTAAGAAAGTGAGGGGATAGACAGGAAAATATGTAACAATTATTTTTTGAAAAATTTCTACGATATTTTAACATCTACCTTAGCGGGTTTGCTGAGGGAATTTCTTTTTAAATTGCCTGCACTCCGTACATTTTGAATCCTTGCCTTCAAGGACCCTATAAAAGTTTCTTTTCTTCTACCTTGTCAAACATTTCAGCATTGTTAAGTATTTAAAATTTTCAGGAATATGTAGTCCTGAAGGACAGGATATACAATAATAGTAGCCAGTACAGTTATTAACTCTTGTTTTTTACCTGTAGATTTTCTATACTTTATAAATTAGCTTTTTCTTCTTTGGCCAGGAATTAAGGAAAACCGATTTAGTTTTTTCTTCTTTGATCATGGAATGAGGAAAACTATTTTCTGAGAGTTTACGTGACTCTCCATTAATCAGATCGGACAAAGAAAAAGTTTGGGAAAAAGAACAATAAAAAAACTATATTATAAATGTTAGGTTTAATTCGAAACTAAAATATAGAGTTAAATCTAGAAAAAACGACGATGACAGATATTATATAAAAAGAACCTAAAAATAATAACTGGATCATGCAGGAAATAAGAAATACTTTTTAATGCATTATAGCCACGGGCATATAGAGATATGATTTTGATACATGGTACTTAACACGTAGTATTTAATGCGTAAAAAAAGAATATTTTAAATATGTCTTTTTCAATTTGAAGAAGTACCGGATCCAAAGTGAAATCAATCCCAATCCAGGGAATAATCCAGACAGGAATAGATTTTAATTATAAAGAATATACAAAAACTCCATTCTTAATCCCTAATTGAAGGTGTACTTTTTGAACCAGGGAATGTTGAAGAAAGCCATTGTAATTCTCTTACTGATTGCAGTGGGAATATTTCTTGTCCGTGCTTACTGGACGGAGATTGTATCTGTTTTTGGAGAGAGCTTGAAAATGCTCACTGAAACACGGATTCGATATGTTATTCTGGCGTTTTCAGTTTACCTGCTGAGTGTGTATTTATTTGCGGTCCGCTGGCAGCAAGTGCTCTCCCACATTGGTTATACTCTTAAAGCTACGGACCTTCTTCCCATTCTTTTCGGAGCAATTTTTGTTAATAACCTGACTCCAGCGAATCGGACAGGAGGAGAACCCTTGCGGATGTTCTGGGCTAATAAACGCTTCGGTATAAGTTATACTGACGCTTTCATAACGATCCTTTTTGAAAGGCTCGTTGAAGCTATTCCCATTATCTTGCTATTATTCTATGTGTTATACCGCTTTCCCTCTTTAGAGATTAACTTCCTGCCTCAGAAAAGTATCTTGACGTTAAGTTCAACTTATTTACTGATCCTTGCCTTCCTTGCAACCGGAATACTGATATGGGTTTTCCGGGAAAAATTTACTGTCTTTCTTAAAGATATACAGCAAAACTGGAAAAAACTCAATAAAGCCTTTATTCCTGTTCTCCTATTATCTTCCGGGGTCTGGGTTCTTGATGTAATACGCCTTCAGCTTATCTCTATGGCTCTAAATCTTCATCTCCCCCTATATATTGTTGCATCAGTTTCAATTTTTTATCTCCTACTTGGACTTCTGCCAATAACCCCAGGAGGACTTGGAATAGTTGAAGGAGGGCTGATCTCCCTACTTCTATACTTTGGGTTACCGCTTGCTTCCTCAGGAAGTTTCGTTTTTCTAGAACGTTTTATTTCTTTTGGACTTAGCAGCCTGATAGGATTCCTGTACCTTTTTTATTACGGAGGAAGTGAGATATGGAAAAACATAAAATTGCAATGATCAGTGATTGGTATTTTCCAAAGGTTGGCGGAATCGAGTATTCCATGCATACCCTAGCTAAAACCCTGACCACGCACGGATATGAAGTAAGCGTAATTACAAGGAGCTATCCGGGTATTCCTGAGTACAGCAGAAGGGATGGAGTATCAGTGATAAGGGTCAAAGGTAGACCTTTACCCGGACAGAGTCGGTTTCTCATGCCCAGTGCATATAAAGAACTTTTTGGCCTTTTAAAAAATGAAAATTATGAAATTATTAACTGCCATGGACTGGATTCGCCCATAGGTATGGCTGCTCTTATTGCATCCCAAAAACTCGGAATTCCCGTAATAGTCACCAATCATTCCCTAGTAGGAGATACGCCATATCGCTCGCTTTTTTATCTTGCCGGTAAATTGCTTTTAAAGAATGCTGACGCTGTAATTGCAGTTAGTTCGGCAGTTGAAAAAGACTCTAAGCTAATGACAAAAAAACCAATTTACCGTATTTTCAATGGGGTAGATTCTGAAGATAAAATCGTCAAAGTCCCTTTTCCTGTTGATCCTGAAGGAAAACTCGTAATTGTCACCGTTGCACGAATGACAAAGAAAAAAGGTGTTCAGAATATTGTAGACCTTGCCCCTTCTCTTCTGCAAAAATATAAAAATTTGTTATTTGTAATGATAGGAGACGGTGAACTCAAGGAAAAACTGGAAAAAACGGTAGAAGAGCTAGGTATATCCAGAAATTTTTACTTTACAGGAGAAGTATCCAGGGAAAAAGTGCTGGGATATTTGGAACAGGCGGACATCTTTGCCCTTCCCTCGATTAATGAGGCTTTTGGGATTTCGATTCTGGAAGCAATGTCAAAAGAAGTTCCTGTTGTAGCAATGAATAATAGTGGAGTTTCGGATATTATAACTAACGGTGTGAACGGCTATCTTGCAGACAGTCTTACCGAATTTTCGTCCTATCTTGAGAATCTTATAGAAAAATCGGCTCTGCGAACTTCCTTTTCCAGGGAGGCTTTAAGAGGGCTTTCAAACTATGATTGGAATAGGATCTGTGAACAGACAATCAGAGTATATAAACATGTCACTTATGAAAAATATCACAATAACCGTTGATGTGGAAGAAGATTGTCCTCCTATGCTTACGAGTACGAGAGGCATGGAAGAAGGACTGCCTGAGTTACTGGACCTTTTCAAAAAAGAAGGGATAAAAGCAACCTTTTTTGTTACCGGGATGATGGCTAAGCAGTACCCTGACCTTATATCCAGAATTCCGGAAGAAGGGCATGAGCTTGGATGTCATGGATACACTCATACACGTTTTGACCGAATGGATAAAGAGGAAGCGAGACTTGCTCTTAAACAGGCTGGAAAAGTTTTAAGGCAATTTGAAAGGAAACTTGTTTCTTTCAGGGCTCCAAACCTGCAATTTCCGAGAAACTATCTTGGACTTCTAGAAGATGAGGGTTTCAGGTATGATTCATCCATTGCAGCGTATAAGCCTCCTTTTCCCCGGAGTAAAATTGAAGGCAAAATAATAAGGATTCCTGCGACGATTACTTCTTCATTTGTAAGACTGCCTCCTGGATTTTTTCTCCCGCTACTCAAGTGCTGGGAATCTCCTGTCATTTTTGTCCATCCCTGGGAATTCGTAGATATGTCAAACACGTCCATACGCCTGGACTGCAAGTTCAATACCGGAGGAAAAGCTCTCAACAACATTAAAATCCTGATCCGTGCCTTAAAGTCTCAACACTACAGTTTTTTAACTCTGCAGGAAAGAGCAAATCTTGAAAAATATAAGTAACTGCCTCAAAAATATCAGATGAAACTCATTTTCTCATGTGAGAAGATACCAATGTTGCTGGAATCCTGCCTTAAAAACCATATCAGTGAATTATTTCATAAGATTATAATTCAGACTAATATGGTTTTACTATTATAATTTCGTGGGATGTTGTTTATGATGTTACTATTTCACGAAATTATGGCTTTATAATGCGATTTTATGAAATTATGGCTTCATGATTCGATTTTATGAAATTATGGCTTCATGTTGTGATTTCATGAAAGTATGACTTCATGATATAATTTCACAAGATTAGGATTTCATAATGTCATATTTTCATACTGAATAATTTTTAAGTTCTAATAGAAACAATGAAACAAATTATTCTTCAAAAACTTCCAGAAGCTTCCTGATTTTATCGTTTTCTATCGAATAGAGTCTCATTTTTCCTTCTTTTCTTACTTTAATTATTCCCCGATCCTACAATTTTGCAAGGTGTATTGAGGTATTGTACTGTGTTCTACCAATGAGTTCAGGGATCTCGCGGCGCATAGCTCTCCTTTACAGTCATCGGATTCATTCACCTTGTATTTGCGCTCAGCCTCAAAAAGAGTCTTGATTATCCTATATCTTGTATCTTCGCTCAGTGCCTTGAAAAGCTGGATATTTTTTTTCATTAATCATATCAATAAACATTGAACTTGAGAATATATAACTTTTTAAAGATGAAATGAAAAACCAAGTAAATCAAGTACTTGATCGAGATGCATTTAAATAGCCTATAGGATTTAAATAGCCTATGAAATCAGGAATCTTCAATTTCATTTTCCGGCTGCTTTCTTAGCATCTTTTGTTATCTCTTTCATCATCGCTCCAACAAGGTTAGCTTTTTCACAGTGAGAAGCCTCTTTTGGCTTGCAGTTCAGGAGAACGCTCATGAGTCTGTCAGCCATCCGGTAGAACTTGAGATCTTCAAGCCGGATCAAAAGTGCGGATAAGTTTTCGCTGAACTCCCTACATTTGTCATGGTTACAGACAGCTTCATCATGCAACTGGCATACCGTCTGCAAATCCTTTATTATTTCCCTTGGGATATTCTCGATCATAGGAATCGATCTGGTTAGTATTTATTTTAAATAATTTAACAAGAAATTGAAAGTATAAAAGTAAAACTCAATAAAGCAAAACACGGGAAAATAAAATACAAGAAACTAAAATACGAGAANNATAAAATATAGCACTTTTAACTGCATATGAAGATGTAATTTCGAATTTGTAAGCCAGTATCTTAAAATGTATACTCGTGCCTGCAATGCTCCAGTATATCCTCTACAAAATCGGTGTAAAAGTCGTCCAAGACTATCACTTTGTCTTCTACCCTTATGGCTCTTCTGGCTTCTAGGTCTTCTTTACATGCATAAATTTCGAATTCCGGATTTTCCCCTATCCTGGTAAGCAGGTGATAGACTCCGTCTCCTGCAAGATAGATTCTGACTTTCCCTGAGCGGGTGGCTAATTTGAGACATAACTCTGATTGGGCTGGAGGAAGGTTTTGTCAGCAGGAACACATCCAATTGTTCTTATTTCATATTATCAGGCGATTGATCACTAATCAGCAAACAGAGACAGGTAGAACTTTTAAATTTACTAAAGTTTTTAATGTTACTTTTGTATTTTTTTTGTAATTATCATAAACTTTGTTTTCCATTTTTAATAGAAATATCTTTTTTACCAGAAAGCAACGTGATTTTATTAAAGTTATAATATTTCTTTTAAAACTTACAAAGAACTTCCTGATAGCTACTGTGTTCACACAAGTAAAATATGACATATATAAACTGTTGACTTGGATCCATAGTGGCGGGGTATGTTTCCACGTGCAACCCATCATAAAGACTTAAAAAATTTCATCCATCAGTTTTGAAAGAGATGCTATTGAATTCAATATCGATTTGATTGAATTCAATAAAATAGACAATATTTAATATACAATGGATAATTGGTCAATATATTACGTTCAAATCTAAGATCCACTAAAAATTTTGGGTATTTATTTCGAACAAATATGAAACAAAATTTATATATTATGCTAAAAGTGTTTAGATGAGTATTAAGAGGTATGCTTTCCAGGAGGATAGACGACAACGTTCAAGTTTTTACAGATAAAAATAAAACTTTAATTTTCTTGGCAATTTATGATAATGATCTTAGAATCAAATTAGAAAAATATATATATTTATGCGCATATGTGTAAATTCAAAGTATATTAATTTCTTTTGCAACTCGCACCAGTTAGATAAATAACTAAAAATCAGCTAACCTGGAAATTACAGATTGCCTGAGAAGAGGTATAGAAAAGAGCAAGATTTAGGAGTCCGAAAAACATGTCAAGATCAAATGTCTGGAAAGATTTTTTTAAAGATAAGAAACATGGAGGGCACAGATATTCGTCTGAGGAATTTCTTTCTATGGAGGCAAGGGAAAAACTGTTTCACCTTGACAGAGGTAAAAGACTTCTTGATTTTGGATGCGGGGCCGCAGAACTCCTGACTTACTATGCTCCGGAGTATGAACAGCTTGTAGGAGTTGATTTTTCTGAATCTATGCTAGAAGAAGCTAGTAAAAGGATTAAGAAAAAAAAGTGCCAAAATATAGATCTAATTCTTGCTGACCATCAAACTCTCTGGGAAAAACTGAACTCTTCTTTTGATCGAATAACTGCAGCCGGTGTAATTCAGTACTTGACATTTCAGGAAATTGATAAATTTATCTCTGATGCATCAAAATATCTGAATGAAGATGGTAAAATTGTACTTTTTGATATTCTGGACTCCCGCTTGTATCCATTATGGAAGATAGGACTATTCTCACAAGATGCAAACGGCCTCAAAATTTTATGTAAAACAGGTTTCGAGTTTAGGACTGCAATATCGTCAAGTCTGAGAAACCGTCCAAAAGATATTCTTGGATTTGCCCACAATCCTTACACAGTAGAGAAAATTGCAAGTAAACATGGTTTTAGAATGATCTGCGTACGTTCAATGTATTACGAGTACAAATATCATGCGATAATGTTTCGAGCTTAAAAGGCTGTTCAGACGGACATTAATTAAGGAATATCAAGTTTGGTTAAAAATAATGCAAAATTGGTGTGGTGGTTTAGTGAACAGCCGTAGTCACCTAAAAAAGTTTTGTCTAATACCGTTTATATTTGGTAGTTTGCTTATTGGAGGAACTGAAGCTTTCTCCTGTAAGGATACTTCAAAAGTTCATGAGAATATCAATCAAGGCATTCTCACCTTATTTTCACAAAATTACTCCAAATCTAAAAATGCTCCGAAAAATGTTTTTATCGCAAAACTTCAGGGTAATAAGATTTATGACAAATTATACTCTGCAATTTATGGTATTCTTAAGTCAGAAATTTCTTTTAATACCTTAAAAGCACTACAGTATAAAGTAAGAAGAGATTCCTGTTTATGTCCGTATAGTTTGTTTCCGGTTGCAGACACTGTTTTAGAATCCGGAGTAAATGGATATACGGCAGATTTAGTTAAATCTTCAGAAACTTATAGGTTCTGTGATGCTGCTTCTATCCCATTAATTCACTATACAGAGCAGCCAAGACAGATTGGATCACTGTACATTTGTAGTTTTGTACCAATGGTTAAATGCACTTACCAAATTTCAATAGATCTAAAGATGGATGACCCACAAAGCTTTGTTGAGCTTAATACACCGGGTTCGAAGTTGATTCTCCATAAAATAAATAACAATATTAGATTAGAAAGTTATTTTAAAGATCCTTCCGGGAATATAAGGTGCGAATCCATATCCATTGAGAACACTGGAGAAAGGTCAAATTTTGCAATTATGTTTGATGGGCAAAATAAAACGAATACGATTTTTGCAACAGATGACAACTGTATAGTAACACCTTTTTATAATACCGACAGGCAGAGATTACCGTATGTGGATATTTCAAATGGGTACATAAAGTTTACTTCTTTTATACTTGGCAAAGGAACCTATCTCGATGTTGATATACAAAGTATAAGCCAGATTGTAGACAGAAAGCTCATAACTGCAATTGGAAGTAATAGAATGCTGCCTTTCGGAATTGATGGCCCGCATTTTAGAAATACAACCGAACAGGGAATACGCTACCTTAATAGCAAGAAAAACAAAGGAACAATGTGGTTCGATATAGAGCTCCTTGAACAATACGGTGAAGAAGACCGTGAATACTTGCGCAGTCTGGTCATTAATGAGTCTTGGGATGTAGGTGTACATTACTCAAAAGAATTGAATAGTTTTCCGCTAGAACAAGCTTACAAGATAATGAATGAAGGATATCTATACGTGTACGAAATAATTGGGCGAAAACCGACAAGCTGGTGCTCCATGAGAAACAGAGATAATATTCTGCATGCTTGTTATGCATATGAAAACTTAGGGATGCTCTGGAGAAACGGAGACTCGGGAATTCATACGGAAAAATATATTGGAAGTCTGGAAGATAATACCTGGGGATGGTGGGAAACAGCATCTGTAGCAGGCATGGTACACCCTGTCTTTACCCACGAACTTGATCTGGACCCGGCCGTAAAATATTCAATTAGTCGCTCGAAGTTTCGAAATTGGGTAGATAACTATGAGTCAAATAATATGTCCATAGTGTCTTTTCACGAGTACGGCCAAGTAAGTCGAAACACATATGATGCCAGTTTTGAAAACCTGCAATATACTGAAAACTCTGTTCTTTTCGATGCACACACAAATGGTGGTATTGCCTTTGTAAACGTAAACGTAAAAGCTGGAAGAGATACTCAGGTTTACGACAACACATCTGGAAAATTCCTTGATTACGACATAGAACAGGATAATTCGATTACGTTCTGGGTTGAAAACAATCATAGTTATATTATAGATTTGAATAGTGCCTAATACTGATGGAATAACGGTTCTATACAGGATATTTTCTTGTGATCTACTTTGTTTATTTATGTGTAGTGCTGATACAGCTTTTTATCTAGTGAAAGATAAAAACGAAATATAATTAGGAAAATCTTTCAGCAATAATTAGAATTGTCTTTGAGAACTTCATTAACAGCATAATTCACCAAGTAAGTGATCTTATGAGCCTCTCAAAAATTTGCATTAAACCCACTATGTATTTAATATATTTTAAGAGACTGATACGAGATGCTATTGGAGTTTTTCTTATAAGGAATTGGAAACAGACGGAAAAGGAAAGCGTGATGCCTATAGAGGATGTTATGCTTCCTGAAGTGTTTAGAATTCAAGAAGAAGGATTTGAAAATCAAGGACAGAATGAACTTATAAAATATTCAAAAAAGCTCAGGAAAATTTTTTATGTAATAAAGAGTCAGGATCAAGTAGTAGGTTACTCGACATACTACATACGATTAATTCCCTCCTTAAAAGGTTTCAAGAAAATATCAGTAATTTGTTCGATTTCGGTAGATAAGAGCTTTAGAAGAAAGGGTTTTGGTGAGAAGTTATTAAAAGAAAGTATCCAGGAAATGAAATTAAACAAAGTATCTTCGATACTATTGTATGTAAGCGTAAATAATACTTCTGCTGTTAAACTATATGAGAAATTGGGCTTTCGAATAATAAAGGAAACGAAAAACATTTGTGGTGACAAAAGATGTTATGAGATGGAATTGAATCTTATCTAATTGTTATTGGTTTAATCATTACTGGTTAAATTGTTTTTGGTTTAATTGTTATCAGTTCAATTGTTCTGGTTTAATTGTTATTGGTTAATTGTTATTGGTTAATTGTTATTGGTTAATTGTTATTGGTTAATTGTTATTGGTTAATTGTTTTTGGTTTAGTTGTTTTTGGTTTAGTTGTTATTGGTTTAGTTGTTATTGGTTTAATTATTATTGGTTTAATTATTATTGGTTTAATTATTAGTTCTTGATAACTTATTAGATTCAATAGTTTTTTTATTTTGCCATCTATCGCTTTTAATGGTTCTCTATTTTATATCTGGCAGTGTCCTGAATTTTCTGTAAATTCAAAGCCAAATTTTTCTATACTGAGCATAATTCAGTTCTTTTAATATTTGATTCTCAAGCCACAAATTTATTAATATTTCAAATTTTACAGAGAAATTGGAACATTGCCAATAGTGTCATCAAGTTACAGAATATAATTCTGTGGAATTTAGATTAGTTCAAATTGATTTGAACTAATCCTTAAATATAAAAATCATAGTACGGATATTATCTTAACAACTTAAGCCAAAACCGTGTGGAAAAAGGAAACACCGAATGAGAATGCTTGAAGAATTTTTTCCAGAATTTACCCAAAAGCTGGACGAAATTGATCAGCTTTGCTCCGAAAAAAGGATGATAGATAAAAGGACCTATCAGTTCATTTGCTTTGCTCTCTCCATTAAAGCCAGGTCAAAGCCCTGCTTTCTTAAGCATTTTTAAAGGTGCCCTAGAAGCAGGAACTATAGTCAAGGAACTTCATATATTTTTGCCCTTGTAATGAGAGAAGCTGCAGGTACCGACGACTGTGGACTCATGATGTAATTGGGGACTGGAAAGAAATCTTGGAAAGTAATACTTCCTGCAGTCGTGCAGGAGATGAAAAGTAAGTTCATTAACAGTAACTGTCTTCGAGAATATTAACTTTCGTCAAGTTTATTTTCCAAATTCGATCCAGTAACTCGCTGCTTTCAAGAGTTTTCAAGACTAAAATTTATAATTAAAAGTAAGGAATAAAATGAACGAAAAATATCTGACGTACTTAAGGCAAAACTGGAAAAAAATAGGGTTTTCCACTGCAATTCTGATATTCTTGATTGCACTGGGAGTACTCATCTTCTACACTATAGAGTTCAACATTCCCCCTAAGACGTCAAACAATACTGTGTATGTAGCAGGAGATGGGAGTGGAGATTTTAACTGCGATGGAAAAGATGACCAGGTAGAGATAAATCAAGCTCTTGAATACGTTGTAAAAAATCCGCAGTTTTCAACCGTTCATTTGAAAGGTCCGAATACATACGTTATCTCAGATAGTATTCTCATTGGAAATAATACAACCTTAGAAGGAAATTCTACGGCTGTAGTAAAACTCGAAGACAATGCAAACTGGCCAGTGGGTAAGTCCATGATAACACAAATGGACAGCACTGGAGTCTATGGAGTCACTATAAAAGGGTTTGAAATAAATGGAAACCATGACAAGAACGAAGATAAAAAGAAAGGGCAAGGATATTACAATATGATCAACTTCCTTGACGCTGAAAACGTAGGCGCTCATGGTATGTATATGCACGACGGGCATGGAGACGGGTTAAGAGTAGAAAGAGGCTCCAATATCAAGTTTTATAATAATAGAGTGTATAAACTGGGACACGACGGTCTTTTTGCCATCGATTGCCTGAATGTAGAAGCCTGGAATAACAGAATCACCTGCAGGACAAACAGCGGTCTTAGAGTCTGGAACTCAAATCACGTAAAATTCCATGATAACGTAATAGATTCCTTTTATCACTGGAGTGCAGGCGGTTCTGGAATTCAGATTGAGAAAACAACAGGTGTCGTCAACGATGTTGAGGTATATAACAATACTATCTATCACACTTATGGCCCTGGAATCTGGCTGATAGGCTATGGAGAGGCTTATCCTAAAGAAGAGGCACAGAATGTCCATATTTATAAGAATACCCTCTATAACACAGGCACTAATCCCAGTATTGACTGGGTAGGAGGGATTGTAACCAGCGGGTTCTATGATACCCTGATTGAGAGAAATATATTTGATGGAGTTTATCATGCAGCCATTATCCAGATGTATCCTCCTTCTTCCGAAGACAAAGACAGTTCAGTTGATCTTTCACCTCAAGGTACGGGTTACAGTACGATTGTCCGTAATAACATAATCATTGATACCCAGAAGCGCAAAAAAGACCCTGAAGGGACAGGATACGCAGTGATTAATTATCTGCCTGAAACGCATTCTTTTGTACTGGAAAACAACTGTCTGTACAATAACAAAGGTGGAAATTATAAAAATGCAAGCTCAACCACTGACATCTCTGCAAACCCTCTATTTGTAAACCATAGTAAACATGATTATCATCTGAAACAAAACTCTCCTTGTATTGGGGCAGGATACGTATCATCAGATTCTTCAAAAGAAATAGAGGGTAGTAGGAACAAGACAAATATAGGAAGATATGATTAACACGGTACTATTTATGCAAAAATCAAAAATCATTCTCTCAAAAGTCCGTTAACTTGAGTTGTTTCGAACGGGAAAGTTGTGACTGCATGGGTTTCATGTAGTCCCCGGACAAATGGTATTTTTCCATAAGAGAGCTGAGTATTCCGTAAAGTTCAGCCTTATAGGCTCTATCAGCTTCTCCTTTTGCATATAATTTGTGGTATGGGTCAGTAAGTTCAGGAAAGTTGAGTTCAAGGAAATCGAAGAAATGTTTTCTGGTTTCACCCCTGAGGTAAAGAATGCCGGGCAAAGCATAGTCAACTTCACATTCGGCTGCAAGGGACATAATTTGCCCTATATTCTGAGGACTGTCGGTAAGAAAAGGAAGAATCGGCATCATATGGATTCCGGTAATGACAGCTGTACTTTTAAAAGTCTGCAGGACTGAAAATCGTTTTTCAGGAGACGAAGCCAGGGGTTCCAGTAGTGAACTTAAACTCTTATCCACCGTTGTAACCGTAACCGCAACATTAACGTGTGTTATTTCAGCAAGTTCTGTTAGAAGATCAAAGTCTCTAAGAATAAGGTCCGATTTTGTAGATATAGTGACCGGATTTCGGTGTTTAATCATCAATGCCAGAACCTGACGCATCAGCCCGTACTCTGCTTCTGCAGGCTGATAACTATCGCAGACCCCGCCTATATTAATTATTTCCTTTTTCCAATTTCGTGCTGCAAGCTGCTTTTCAAGAGCTTCTAAGATATTAGTCTTTACATAAATCTTTTTAAAAAAGGCACAATCCCTTTCTTTAGAAGAAAGACAAAATTTTTTCTCGGAATCTTCTAAAAAAGCAGAACCTTCTTTTTCTTCCAGATAGCTGTGAGAGTACATTGCATAACAATAATTGCAGCCATGTTCACAGCCTCTGTAGATATTAAGATCCCATTGGAATGGTAGATTAATCCTGCTGGATTTATTTATTCGGTTCAGAGCTTTTTTAACCTTGATTTCTTCAAACATCCTGGAATAAGATAGGAGTGAGAGCTATAATAAACTTAAGAAAGGAGAACCTAAGAAGAACTTTGTATCAGGAAACACATTCCAAAAAGTAGAGAAGAAGAGCCTGCTCTCAATAGTTATTTTCTATAATTATTCTCTGTAAATTCCGTCTCCTGTAGTAAGTTTTCCTTCCGCCTTTACCCAGCCTTCCTGCGGGCCTGAAAACCGGATAGAAATTCTATCAACGTAGTCATTATATTGCCATCCATAGATCCACCATTCATTCCGGCTATTGAGCTCGACAAAAATCTGGACATCGGCATCATGAGACGTATCATAGTGTGCATAGACAAGGCTTTCGTAATCAAAATGTTCGGGATTGAGATGCTCAGATCGGGGAACTATAGGTTCTTCTTCGGATTCTCGAAGATTATGTTTGGGCAGGAGCACGGGCTCATTACCAACAGGAAATCTGGTATTAATCATATGGTCAGCCTTTACATTGGTCCCGAAATCAAACGGTGTCAAAACTGGAGTTTCTTCTGAGTATTCATTGGACTCCACTATTTGTTCTTCTTCCTCAACTTCATCTTCAATATTTTCAGATCCAGGCTCAGGTTCTGGTACAGCTACAGGAAGAGAATGATAAACAGGTTTAATTTCGATAGTTTCCATTTTGAACATTAGCCCATGCTCAGTATCTTCAAGGCTAAGATTCCAATTTGAAGGCTTATTGTAATAATCACCATTCACTATTTCCAGTCCTATTTCGGATTCATTCTCAAAAACTGGAACAGGCAAATACAAAGTTACATTTTGCAGGGTTCTGTTGCTTTCTATAATTATATCATATTCATAATTACTCATAAGACTGTCATTATACATTTCTTCGCTTTCATTTTCCAGATACATTGAACCCAGCACAAGCAAAAATAGAAAAAATAATACAAATCCTCCAAAAATGGTCATCTTTCTGTTCATTGTCAGTCACTTCCCTCTAAAAATTGAAAATAGCTATGTGAGGGAGACAATTAAACCTTACTCAATTTAATCAGGAAGAGTAAGAGTAATACTGAATTTGTCATATTGCGTTAAATGAGTTATAAAACGAAACCAAAGTAACTGGAAAAACAAAACCAAAGTAACTGGAAAACGAAACCAGAGTAACTGGAAAAACAAAACCAAAGTAACTGGAATATTTTGTTTACTGGCAATACATTACATTTTTATCAGTTAGAAGATAGACTCAAAAAGCACTTAGTTTCTTGTAATTTGATAAGGAACGTCAAATATATATTTTTATATGTGGGAGAAAGAATTAAAGAACCTGGAGACTATAAGCTTGTTTTCACCGCCTCCGGTACTGAAAGGGTACATGTATGGAGCACAGGAAGCCCATCAGGCACGAAACTCCAACAGGCTTTTAGCCATACGCCTTGAAACGAATAAGTCCTGCAATCTTCGCTGTCGCTATTGCTATGCACAAAGCGGTGAGGACTCGGCAAAAATAGCCGATTTTAATAATCTCAAGCGTATTATTCAGGAGGCAAAAGAACTCGGGGCCAGGTCTGTGGTCGTAATAGGGGGAGGAGAGCCGACCCTTTACCCGAGTTTCAGAAGTTTAATAGCCTATATTGATTCCCTGGGAATAATCCCGGTAATTTTTACGAATACGGTTTTGATGACAGAAGAGCTTGCAGGATTCCTGTACAAACATAATGCCTCAGTAATGGGAAAGTTAGATTCCCTTAAGCCCGAGGTTCAGGACTACCTAGCAGGAAGAGCAGGAGCCTCCGAAGATATCAAAAAAGGGCTTCAAAACCTTCTCAAAACAGGCTTTTCAAAACCTGCAGGACCTGGAGAACTTCGTCTGGGAGTTTCTTTCGTCAGTAACAAAATGAATCTGGAAGAAATAGAGGAGATCTGGCATTTCTGCAGGCAAAACAATATTTTCCCCAATATGGAAATTCTAACACCGACAGGCAGAGCGAATGATGAACTTGAAGATAAGCTGCTCACGGCTGACGAAATAAAGGATTATAAATTAAAATTGCTGGAAATCGACCGGAGATATTACGGCTATGACTGGCTGCCTTACACACCGATTACAGCAAGTGGCTGCCTTCAGCACCTTTACAGCCTGTATATCAATATAGAAGGAGATGTCAGGCCCTGTGCACCTACAAAGCTGGACGAGCATCCTGCGTTTAAAGTTGGGGGGGAATATCCCTATAATATAAATAACATGAGCCTTCGGGAAATTTATAATTCCAGTCTTTTCAACTATGTCCGAAACATCGATAAAATGCTCGAGGGAAGGTGCAAAAACTGCGAACATGCAGAAGAGTGCATAGGCTGCAGGGGATATGCTTACAGCGTAGGAGTAAAACGTGGCATCGACCCTCTTGAAGCCCTTAGAATGGAGTGCCAGCAGTGTTTCAAATAAATGGCAGATTCTAAAGCAGTGGTAAAAAACGGGAAAAGAAGAACTCAAGCAATCACATATGTTAAATGTTAAAAGAAATAATAATAATAATAATAATAATGATAATAATAAAATATAATAATAAAATATAATAATAAAATGATAATAATAATAATATAATAATAAATGTGCTGTTGAATAGTTTGTGGAGAAGGTGAGAAATTGAACAGTACAGAAAGAGTGGAATTTGGACGGGGTTGGGAAAATAAGGAAAAGACAGTATTTACAAGTAAGGAGGAAATAGAAGGAAGACTCTGCCAATGCCTGAAAAACCATGAACTGCCTGATTATCTTCTGTATACCGGTACCGGAGGAGCAAAAAACTGGCTGAAACTTGATGGGGCTGAGGCGTTTCCTGTAGCCAGGCAGCTTAAAGTCCTTCTGGAAAAAAATCTGGACTCCATCGTGAGATTTATTCCAACAGGCATGAGTCTCGTAAGTGTGGGAGTTGGAAATGGAGAGAAAGAAAGAATTTTTCTCGAAGCATTAGTAAAGAAAAATCTAGCTGAAAATGAGTCCACAGGAAAAGTGTCGATACGCTATTACCCTATCGATATAAACAGTGAGTTTGTAGATATTGCCCTTGAAAAGGTCGATAACCTGCCTGTAGAAAAAAAAGGAATAGTTGGTTTCATAGAGGATATGGCAGCCCTTAAAATAAATTGGCGTCGTCCGATTCTTTTCTGTATTCTGGGAAATACCTTTTGCAATTACGAGCCAGAGTTCATACTTCAGCTTGTCCATGAAAATCTTGAGCAGGGAGATCTTTTTTTCTTCGATGCTAGCCTGCTGCCTACTGAAGGCCCGGAGGCACAATCTGTAAGGAGATCTGTAATGGGCACGTATACTTCAAGAGAGAATATCCTCTTCAATATGTATCCCCTGCTTCAGTACGGAATGGATCCTGAGGATTTCGATTTTGAACTCTTGCTTGCTCATGTAAACTCAAGGATAGGGGGAGTATACAGAACCAGGAAGAATCTGTATATCCTGAAGGATACTGAACTCACGATTGGAGAAGAAACCATAGGCTTCAGGGAAGGAGACGTCATCCGTATGGGTTTCACTTATAAATATACATATGACCAGATTATAGCTTTTCTGGACATTTGCGGATTTGAGGTACTCAAGGGTTTCCTGAGTGAAGACCGGGCAAGTGCCATAATCCTTGCAAAAAAACGTGTTTGAGAACGACATAGGTTAAGTGGGAGATTCAGGGTATGGGTTGCGAGATTGATGAACTGAAAAGGGCCGAAAAAGCAGGGCCATGTATTATTTACGGGTGTGAGGAACTAGGGCGGCTGAAAAGTGTAATGATGCATACGCCTGGAGAAGAACTTTCTCTACTCAACGAATCGAACTACAAATACTGGCTATACGATAAGGTCCCTGAAATTTCCGGGTATATCAAAGAGCATAGAGGTTACCAAGAATTGCTGGAGTCAAGTGGAGTCAGGATTTATGAACTTGAGGATTATGTGGATGAAAACATAGATTTAATTAGGAAGATGCCAAATCTAACTTTTTTACATGATACCGCAGTTATTTCCAGAAAAGGTGCCATTCTCTCAAGAATGCGCCCGCCTGCCAGGGAGAAAGAAGAACTTGTTGTAAAGGAAGCCCTGAATAATCTGGGAATTCCCATTTTAAGCGAATTCAATGGAGGGCAGGGATTTTTTGAAGGTTGTCTCTTGCTTTCAAAAGAAACAGTATTTGTAGCTGATACGGAAAGGCACACTTACCCATTTATCAAGGAATTTATTTTAAATGTTCTGAAAGACTTCAGTGAAGTTATTTATGTCCGGGTTCCGAAAGCCAGGCGATATATGCACCCTGATACTGTCTTCAATAGAATAAGGGAAGATCTTTCCCTTGCTTATCTACCTGCATTTAAGGAAAGCTGCCTGTTTACTGAAGGTTCCATCGAAAAAATCGATTTTAAAGCTTTCATGCACGAGAAAGGAATGGAAATTATTTCTGTTTCGGATTCAGAACAAAGACGCCTGGCCTGTTCTTTTGTTCCTCTCGAAAGCGGAACTATTTTTCACTACGATACCGCACTTGATCACAAAACCAGGAAAAACCTTGAAAATGAAGGTATCGAGATTATTTCTTTTCACCCCGATGCCCTGCTTGCAGGAGGAGGAAGCCTGCGCTGCCATACTCTGAGGCTTTGCAGAAGGAAAAATAAAAATTAATGGGAAAATTTGAAAAGAACTGGAAAGAGGGGCGGAAAAAGTCAGATAAAGTCAGAATAAAGAATCAATAATTATCGAGCCCGAGTAGAGTACCAGTGAAACATGATAAAGGAAAAGTGCGAGCAGGCCAGCCTTCTGACTTCTTTTTTTGAGGAGCTTATAATTTGCAAACCCCAGAACCAGAAACCCTGATATAAAGCCGTAAAATGCAATATCACCTAGCTGTCTTAAAAAAAGAAGCGCTGTGAGATAGTGCACAAGCGTAAAACCCGAAATCCAGAGTAAAGTTCCTTCAGTACCATAAAGTACGGGAATTGATTTTATTTCTCTGGCTTTGTCGTTTTCCGTATCAATGAAATCGTTGACTGCAAGGTGTGCAAGTGTCCAGGGATAAAAAAAGAGCAGATAGAGCAGTACAGACATATCAGGCTGCCCACAGCAGAGATAGCCTGCGATTGGAAAAAGAGTAAAATCCATCCTGCCTGCAAGCTGAGCGACTGGGAAATTTTGGTTCTTTCTTTTAATCTGATAAAAATACTCGAAAATACATGACAACAGCATTGCAAAGAATACATAAAAAGAGTTTGGATAAGGCAAGGTAATCATTAACAGTCCAGTGAGCCCGGAAAGCAGCAGGAAAATTATCAGGGCAAAATTAGGGGAAAGCCTTCCGGATGGAAGCGGACGGCTTTTGAAAGGCCTCCAGTAAGCTGTAAGGGAACCCTCAACATCAAGACTGTCCTTTTTCCGGTCAACTAAATCGTTGAGCACTAGCCCGCCTCCAAATCCGAAAGATCCGATTAAGACGGCTTTGAATGTCACTGGCCAGGAAAAATCCCCATAATTCTCAAAAGCAAGTGCAAGGCCTGAAGAAAAAAGCAAAATCCAGACCGGGAAAAAGTGAGCTCTTGTCAGATCTATCAAAGCTTTTACGGTTTCTTTCGTACTCCTCTCCCCCATTAATATAAAAGTAAACTATATGTTTATACTTTTTGTAAAGGGAAACAGGAAACTAACAGAAACAGGAAACTAACAGTAATTGGAAAAGAAATTGAGAAAAAACCGAGAAGGCAGTAGGAAGAAAAAAGAAAACTCCAGGACACTTCTCAGCAGTGCCATTTTTCCGACCGGGTATATAACAAACTCAGTATACGAAGTCAAGAATAATCGAAACTGCGTATATTATCAGAACCCCATGATAAACAGGTAATATCTTCATTCCTGCGACAGGACTTTTCTCTCTCCATAGGTA
>DAQQ01000241.1:42902-47763 GCA_002508465.1 Methanosarcina sp. UBA7
GGATAGAAAAAAACCATGTAGAGTAGAATAGTCATGTCTGGCTGCCCGTAGCAGAGATAGCCTGCCACCGGAAAAAGCGTAAAATCCGTCCTGCCAAGAAGCTGGGCAATCGGGTAACCCTGATTTCTCTTTTTTACCTGGTAAAAAGCTTCAATGCCGTAAGAGTATATCATAATTGCGAACACGTATAAAGAGTTTGGATAGGGAAGTGTAAGAATCAAGGCTGAAACAACCGCTACAAGCAGGATAAATAATGAGAAGGCGATTTTTGAAGAAACTTTTCCTGAAGGGATAGGTCTCTCTTTAAAAGGTCTCCAGTACCTTGTAAGCGTGTTCTCTACATCGAGTCTATCTCTGTTCCTGTCCACATAATCGTTAAGTATAAAACCGGCTTCAAAGCCAAGCAGGCCCATAAGAGCCACCTTAATAGTCAACGCCCAGGAAAAGCCGCCATAGTTTGCAAAAGCAAGCAATAACCCAGAGCAGGAAACCAGGGGCCAGGCAGGAAGAAAATGAGCACGTGTAAGGTCAAGATAAGCTTTCAGGGTTTCTATCATTTTTTAGCCTCAATAATAATAGCGGTAATTAAAGAAACTATTACATAAAAATTGTGAAAACGAGAGTAAAATTACAGTTAGAAAGTTACTATTTTTAAAATGGTTTATTTATAAATGTAGTTATTTTTTCATTTCAGATTTAGGCTTTTCAGAATTCCACTCCCTTGGCCCAAGCAAAGATATGACGTACAGAATATTAATCAATTTAGAATGTGTCTAGAACATTACTCGATATTACAGGTTCGATATTACAGGTTCGATATTACAGGTTCGATATTACAAGTTCGATATTACAAGTTTCAAGACCATCTTTGAAGCTCTCATATATTATGGTAAAAAAGAAACAAAGATCCTTCATATTACTTCAGCGAACTGCAAGATATTTTTATAAGATATGATTATTAAAACAAGACAAAATCATTAAATACATAATAATGTTTTCTCTGACGACAGCAAGCAAAAATTAGTTATGACCATATCCAAAAACTTACATAAGATGTTCTAATGTAAAGAGATATAAAATTAGAGCCGATTTATATCAAGTCGTTTTAAAAAATTAAAATTGTAGCCTATTAGAAAGGCTACTTGGATAATTCCTTTTTACGCTACTTAAAATTTAAACGGTTTGTGTAGTGTTTTCATCTGCAGAAGCATCGTCTGTAACATTAGAAGCGTCGTCTGTAACATCTGCAGAGGAGTTGTCTTCAACCGTGACGTTTTCGTCTACGGAGGCGTTGTCTTCAACAGTTAAGTTGTCAGCTGCAGAGTCATTGTCTTCAACTGTTAAATTGTCTGCAGCCGCGTCTGTAATGTTGTCACCTGCAGCTGGAGTCTCTGCAGCTACATCTGCGGACTCGGTTACATTTTGGTCTGCTACTGGAGCTTCGTTAGTCATTTCTTCTTGAGATCCATTTTCTGCTGCTGTGTCAGCCTTCTTATCAGAACAGCCGGCTGCAAAGACAACAGCACTAATGACAAGGAGCATTGCTATAATCTTTAACATTTTTTTCATTAATAATACCTCTAAAGTTCTCTTCCTTTTTTACACCCAGCTCATATAAAATTATGGGATTTTCATATGAGATATTTATGCATGACCAGCCAATAACATTAAAACTTTTCGATTTGATAAAAGAATAGTACCGCAAAATAGTGTATTTATTTTGGATATATACCCAGATAAGAATATTTTTTTGTACTGCTTGAGAAATTAAAAAACTAACAGCATATATTTTATCAGTCTATATGAAATAAATTTTACAAGGCGAATATATGTGTAAAGTATTAGAAAAGAATAACTATTTGGGGAGAGAAAAGTATTTAAATGGAATATAATATCCCTCCGTTAAGGAAGCGCAAACCTGTTAACTCCCGGTTTGGTCAAGATCTAAAAGTAATCTGAGGATAAAACACTGAAAAGTTACAAAACTCTTAAACACTGTGGTAAGGCTCAAAATGAATTCAAAAACTCTCTGTTCATAGGCTATGCCAGACCTGTGGAAAGTGAAGCTGATGCAAAAGCTTTCATAAAAAGTATAAAGGAATTACACCGTGATGCAAACCACAACGTTTCGGCTTATTTTATAAAAGAAAAAAGCTCTTTTGCTCTCAAATATGATGACGACGGGGAGCCTGCGGGCAGCTCAGGAAAACCTGTTTTTAAAATACTTGAATCAAAAGAAATCCTGAATGCGGCTGTGGCCGTGACCCGGTATTTCGGGGGAATAAAACTGGGTTTTGGGGGGCTCTCAAGAGCATACCGGGATACGGCACTCTTGGCTATTGAAGAGGCAGAAATTATCGAAGTCTTCGAGCAGGTCAGATTAAAGATACGTCTTGGATATGCAGAAAGTAAGAAAGTAAGAAACCTTATAGAAAAATATGCAGTAATCCAGGAAGAAACGTATTCAGATAATGTAGAGTTTGTTCTCCTTGTAATGGAGGAGCTTGAAGATGAATTTATTAAAAAGATAACAGATCAAACAAAAAATAAGGTAGCATTCGAAAAGCTTTAACTTCATCAGTTAAATTTGCATTCTGACTAAATGCCCTGGAAACAAAAGAACCTGAGGCCGAATTGAAACAAGTTAAAACCACGGAGAAGTCAATTCTTAATACCTTTTCTATGGCATCGACTCTTCTTGCGGCATATCTTGATGTAATCGTCACGTAGAGCAGAATTTGCACCCTTACAATTCAAGATCTCTTATGTGGCACTCATACTGTTCTTCCCAGGCCGGAGCAGTTATGCAGACCTGCTTGAGATTTCCACGGAACCAGAATCTTTTTCCTGCAGGCACGACAACTACGTCACCAGCTCGGGCCTCAAACTCTCTGTCCTCAACTATCCAGACGCCATCACCTTCCAGGATATAATATATGAAATCGCTTTTTTCATGCAGGAATTCCTCTGTGTGTCCTTTATGTGTTTCCTGATAGAGTATACCGGCATTTTCGGATTCGGCTTTAGTGGTGTAGATTCTCATCTTCACTCCCTTTTTCTCAATTACTACCGCATCCTCAGGCTTGAAAACCACACGCCTGGATTCTGTAGAGCCAGCAGAGCGTAACCCAGGATCAGAGCTTTTTTCGAGCAGATTAAGTAAGAGAAGATTTTTCTCAAATCCGCCCTTTTCCTGTTTTTTCCGCTGCCTTATTGTCTCAAGTTCTGCTTTTGAAGAACCTCTCAGTTCTGCTATTCTGTAAATTACCTCAAGCAGGTCTGCAAGCTCCTCAATCTCTTTACTTTCAAAATATTCCTTTAGTTCCTCCTCGAGCTTCTTTTCAAGTTCAGGAAGAAAACTGGAATCTGAAAGCTCACGGACTATGCATTCCTTGCCTGAAAGTTTGAGAACTTCAGGTATAAAGTCCCGAACTGCTTTTGAATTATTTTCTGTCATAGTTTTGCTCGGTCGCAGGAATTTTTGTTTAAGATCAGCAAATTGTTGCTCACTATCTAGTGAAAATTGAGAATTTTCAGTTTATTGATAATTTATCCATCAATATATGAATACTACAGCAGATCAACCGCAAATACTCTGAAAAGCAAAAAGCCATCTATGGTAGTAATAGACATATCTGCCAGTAATTGCAGACTATGCCTTTAGACTGGTTTCTGCAATATTCATAAACCTTATAGGCTTTAGAAAATATAAGAAGAGATGGAATAGGTTCATTTAAAAAGATCTACCATATTGTTCTCAACGAAGACTCACTGTAAGAAATTCATCTCTTGCCCGGACAAGTGCTTTTATATTCTCAAGTGGAGTATGCGGAGCAAGCCCGCAGCCTGGAGCAAGGATATCAATTCCGTCTTCAAGGCAGGCAGTAGCTTCAATGAGAACTGCCTCAGGCTCTTTTGAGAGCAGGGTATCGGACGGAGAAACATTTCCTATAAGCCGTACCCGATTGCCTGTAATCGCTTTTGCAAAACTTACATTTACTTTTTCTTCAATGCTTATTCCATCAAATCCTGCATTTCCCAGAGTATCAAGAACAGCAGTGGCATCGCCACACATGTGAAGGACTTTCAAGCCTTTTACTTTCCTGCAAAATTTCTTGTAAAGGGGAAAGACCGATTCTTCGAACATCTGAGGGGAAATAATGTCAGGTCCGGCTTCGGAATCTATAAGGGTTATGGCATGTGCACCTCTTTCAAGCAGGCCATTGGCATATTCTATGCAGGAATCGGTAAGAACTTCCATCAATTCCTCAACAACTTCAGGACTCTTCACAAACCATGTAAGATAATTTTTTATTCCGGCAAGCATGGAGGCAAGTCCAGCAGGGCCCACAACTCCTGCAATAACAGGCACAGTCTCTCCTACTTTCTCATCCAGAATTTCGACTGCTTCCAGGACTACCGATGTCCGCTTGCTCTCAAGAAGCGAATCAGGAACTGTTATGTTCTTCACATCTTCCTCGTTTTTGCAGGGAAAATCCGTTATATAAGGCTGCATATCTATACTTCCTTCGTCTACTGTGCAGCCAAAAGTCTCGGCAAGTACGGTGATGTCAAAAGGACAGCGCACATTTTCAAATCCTGCAATCTCATACCCGGCAAGTGCGAGCGCAGCCATCTTATCGGCATTGAAATTTGCCTGGGGCCAATATGCTCCAGTCATTTCCATTAGTTCTACAGTGCCTGTCTGAGTTACGGAGCAGACAGGAACAGTGTCTAAAGCCTCTCCTTTGAGTGCCTTTTCAAACCTCTCTTTCAGGGTAAATTTACTCATTTTTGTCACCAGAATGTAATCGTCGGCTAAAAATGCTTTTTAGAGAATCTTTTCAGAGAGACAATATAT
>DAQQ01000241.1:47770-53516 GCA_002508465.1 Methanosarcina sp. UBA7
ATAGGAAGTAAAGACTGGTTCCGGTGACAAAAGCAGAAGAAATAACGAGTATAATGTTGAAATTACGTGAAATAGCGATTTTGGATATGATGTGAAAAGTTTGGTGGTACTGAATATGGTGTAAAAGT
This sequence comes from Methanosarcina sp. UBA7, assembly GCA_002508465.1. GTDB lineage: Archaea > Halobacteriota > Methanosarcinia > Methanosarcinales > Methanosarcinaceae > Methanosarcina. The sequence goes on from DAQQ01000241.1 coordinate 47,899, forward strand.
TTGATGGTCTTGGAATATTATGTGAAAATCTGATTAATGCTGATATAATGCGAAAAACACGGGTCTAAAATTAATTGAGATACTTAATATCAACCATTCAAGGAGAACTAGCTTCACGCCAGTTACCAGAAGGTACTGTAATTTCAAACCTCGCCCCTGTTCCTTCAGTTCCGGTTTCTTTTATCTCCATGCCTGTAATGGAAAGAATATCTTTAACAAGGAAAAGCCCAAGCCCTGTATTTTTCCCGATGGATTTTTCAAAGATCAGATCTTTCATTTCAGGAGAAACTCCTATACCATTATCTTTTACCTCAATTACAAGATTGTCTTCAACTCTGTGTGAGTTAACACTAATTTCAGTCACATGTTCACCATGTGCCCTTGCATTGTCAAACAGATTGTAAAAGGCTTTTTTAAGCAGTGGATCTGCATAGATTTCCATTCTGCTTTCCTCTATAGAAAACTTCAAGCTCTGACCAGAAAAGGGAAAGGCCGCTTCTCTTGCTGTATTACTTACGGATTGCCAGATCGGAGAAATTACTCCGAGATCCTGGTAGTCTTTAGTGAAAACAATCTGGCTGTGGATTGTCTCAATACTTTTATTGAGATTTCTCAGATACTTCACTATTCGGGGGTCATTCTTTACATTTTCCGGAAGAGTTGCGGAAACTAATTCGGTGTACCCTGAAAGTACATTCACCTGGTTGAGAATATCATGTCTGGTAATATTGCTCATAAGATTTATCTTCTTGTTAGCCTGTTTCAGAGCCTCTTGATATCTATAAGTTTCAGTAGTGTCATGCATTATTAGTAGCCTGCCCTCATCGTCATCTTTTGTTAGAAGAGGGCTAACACTAAGAGTAAAAAGTTTTGTTTCAAGCCCACTCTTCAAGAAAACTTCTCTTTTGAAATTACCCTCATGGTCTTCACCCAGAGGCATTTTTACTTCATTCCCGAAAAGTTCATTTAATTTTTTTCCGAGAATCTCCTCTTTTGTTTTCCCTGTCAGTTCAAGAGCAGCTTTATTGATATCTACTATGGAATCTGCAAGGTCTACTACGATATATCCGTCACTCATAGATTCGATTACGTTTTCTCTCGCAATCGGAATAATGTTGAGGAACTTATGCTGCATAACGCCCCAGAACAGAACCAAACCTGTAATTGTAAATGCAAAAGGAGTAGGGTCAAGGAATGCAAAAGGACCCACATGTGCAATATGCAAAATATTCCCCAGGACTGGAATACAGGCTGCGGTTAGAGCAATTGCTGCCTGGGCCCTGTAGGGTGCGGTTAGATGAATAAATTGGTTAAAAAAGAAGAAAATTCCAAAAAGAATTAAAATATACGAATAAATAAAAAACAGCCAGAAAAAAGGACCATGTTTGAGCACAAGAAGAGGAAATCCCCTTGAGAAGTCAGGGTAATAGCCTGAAAAATACATACTGTGAAAGCTGTTTGTAAGCATCAGAAGAATTATGGTCAAAGGCATTAAGAAAAATGTTTTTTGATACTTTCTTACGAATTCTTTACACACCCCTGAGTATTCCGATGCAAATAAAAACCATGTTACCGGAGCAAAAGCCATCCCAATATATTCCAGACGGGCAAAGAGATATTTGAGCTCAATGTCCTTGAACCCTACCTCAAAGGCATAATTCACGGACCAGAGAGACATACTTAACATGATAAGTATGAAATATTTTGAGAAATACATCCTGCGGTACTTGAAAGCTTTGTAAGCTTTGACTGCAAGTAAAGTCGATATAACTCCTGAAAAGATTAGTGCCCCCATATAGGGAAATGCAGCAGCGGGAATTTCCAGGCTGATAAGACTACCTTCCTTTATGAATCGATGTAAGGCAAATAGGAGAGTTAGGTGAAAGAAGTTAAAAAACATAAAATGTTTATATAATTACACAAAGCCCAAATATATAAATTTATGTATTAAGTAAGAAAGTTAACCAAACTACTCCTATTAGAGCTATCGTTTTTGGAAGAAAATGAAAGAACGAATCCTAACATAAGAAAAAAGTTATAAAACAAAAAAAAATCAGAAAATTGGACAGAAAGCAGATGCCTGAATCAGAGAAATCCTGGAAATTCGGAATGCAATTACGATAGTTATAGAAAATCTTAATTTCGGTTCACTCAAAGTTAAAATTCTCTCCGGGCAAACAACTTCAATAGTTTTGAGCATCAAAGAGGGAATAACTTGCTTGATTAGCTCCAGGACTCCGCAGCATGAAGCTAGAACTTACCCATTAAAGCAGTAAAGGTATCTTTTGCGGTCTCAGTCATTCTACTGGAAAACTAACTTCTTTGCCCTGAGAGCGTTTTGATTTTCCAATCGAGGAAAATCAAAATATATAAACTTATTGATAAAAATTTAAATGTAAAATAATGAAGAATTTAAAAGTTTGAGAGTTCGAAGAAAGTAAAAGTCTAAATTTAAAATAGAGACTATCCTAAAACCACGAATTTGAAATAATCACTCCAATGTATAACATGAAAACAGTATAGATTTGGGAATAAAATTGGTTTTGGGATGAGCTCATAGTGAAAAATAAAAAGTTTGGAAATTCGAAGAAAGTAAAAGTCTAAATCTAAAACAATGAAGAATAAAAAGTTTGAAAATTGGAGAAAAATAAATCCGCTGTTCTCTAAGATAAAAGTTAAAAAGGGATTTTCAGAATTTTTCATTGCTCAGAGAGAAATTGAGAATTTCGGGAAATCCAAGATTAAGTTTGTATTTCTTAGAACTTGAAGCCTCAAGAATCTGATGCTTTATATAATACAGTGCGCTCAGAATACTATCGCTGTCTTCAGAATTCATGTCTCCTGCATATGGGTGAATATTTTCTTCAAGAGCATTCAAAAGCCCTGTATCAAGGTCATTTATGAAGTAAGTATCAAGAACCAGAAGGTTCGAAATCTGCTCGTAGAATACTGTAAGTTCCCGAAGCCAGTCTGGTACTCCGTAATCCCTTGCATACTTTTCCGTATTAAGGAACGCAAGGTAACTGGAGATAGTATCTATGAGGTCTTCGGTTAACCTGTTATCAGGATATACAATTGGGAAACGTTTTATCACTGCAGGAGCTGTATAGCTCGAGTACGCCATTTTAGACTTACAGACTGAAGGAAAGAGTCTGGCAATCGAACTGTTAAGCACTGCAGTAACATAGGCATACCTGCCTGGATCTTTGAGAACAATGCCGCATCCATTCTCAAACACGTGATTTCCTACAGCATCATATGCAGCCTGCAGATGATAGCCTTCAGTAGCAATAATTTTAGGAGTATTAAAGTACTCCAGAAATTTTCCGCCTTTTATACTATAGTCTGCAGATTTAAGGGGAGAAGTATCGTGGCGGAACTTTCTTTTGAATTCCAAAATTCTCCCGTAAGCCATAGGGAATCCTGTCTTGAGTTCTTCGGGCGGAATTACATTATATTCGTTCTTTCCTTCCGCAGCAGACAATTCATAAGGCAGCATGAAACGATAAGGTGAAGGGCGAAATGCAAATTTTTCGGAAAAAGCCCCTGATACATACGGATAAACAATTTCGGGTTCTATAAATACAGGCCTACAGAGGCCTTCGCAAAGATAATACGAGTCGGAACCGCCCTCCTCAGGAAGGGCAAGCCTGTGAAGGAGACCGTTTTGTGTGATTATACCCCCAAATATGTTCTCAGAGATATCTCCAAGTGTAATCGGTATTTCACTGATCTGTTCTACAATTTTGTTTCGTTTAACAAACATCTATTTTTCACTTCTGTGAAAGTACATTGAGAAATATGTTCTCTTGTGCTTTTTGTTTTCAGGACGAAATTTCTGAAGGAATCATACCAATTGTATGATAACTCACGAATTTTGGACTTCTAGACCCCTTTTAAAATATCAAAGTCCGCCTGAAATATAGGGTGGATTGGATTTACTTAACAGAGAATAATACAATAGCATAAGTATATAAATATAATCGTACTGATAATAAATTATAAATATAAATCATGACAAATAAGAAGTCCAGATAGAAGAGGATTTGAAAGAACTCATACTGCAACTGACTAAAAGAGCTTAAATATTTACATTCAGATTATAGCGTATGCAGGAAAGAGATAAGCTTAAAAACCTTGTAATAAGAGAAGCGACACCGCAAGATACTCAGGGAATGCTTGAAATCTTTAATTACTATATAGATAATAGCTTTGCAGCCTACCTCGAAATCCCTGTTGGGCCTGAGTTTTTCCAGACTTCCCATGCTGAGAGTGAACCGAATAAAAGTGAGCGTTACCCCTTTTACGTAATGGAAGAAGATAATAGAGTGATCGGCATCGGAGCCCTGAGACCTTATCTTCCTTTCCCGAACTTCCAGCACACCGGAGTAGTATCATACTTTATCTTCCCAGAGTACACAAGAAAAGGCCTGGGAATAAAGCTGCTGGATGTCCTGTGCCAGGAAGCTAAAAAGAAGAGTATGAAAAGCCTACTTGCAAACGTTTCCTCGAAAAATCAGGCAAGTCTGAATTTTCATCTTAAACATGGATTTGCAGAATGCGGCAGGTTTAAAGCTGCAGGAACGAAGTTCGGAAAATTTTTTGATATTGTATGGTTTCAGAAGTTCCTGGAAGAAGGTTAATTAAAAATCAGATATTTTCTTTATTTTCAGATTCTTAACTATAATTATAAATTACATGTACCGATAACTTATTTATATGCTCTCTCAAATACACCTTTTTGTATCTTAAGTTAGGGGGAAATTATGGGAACCATTTATGATGTCCTTAAAGAAGAGCATGATCAGATATCTGACCTTCTCCGACAAGCGTTGCAGGATGGCTCAAAGGTAAGTTTTGTTAAAGTAAAGCTTAAAGCTGATCCTCATATGATGGGAGAAGAGAGGTTCTTCTATCCGGTACTTGAAGAAATAGAAGAATTACGTGAGCTCATCAGTGAGGCTTACAAAGAACACAATGATGTAAAAACTTTGATCTTTGAAATAGAAGGTATGGAAGAGAGAGATGAGGAATGGACTCCTAAACTTAGTCAACTGAAACAAAACATAGACCATCACATTGAAGAAGAGGAAGGTAAGGTCTTTGAAAAAGCCGTAAACTTCTTGAGCCAGGAGAAGGCAGAAGAGCTTGCTAAACAATACATTGAGTTCAAAAGGAGTTATATGAACAGGATAGAGACTGGAGAACCTGTCGTGTAAGAAAAGATCATGTATTTTAACCGAGACATTTTAATTGAGACATTTNNAATTGAGACATTTTAATTGAGACCGATTTTCCGGTAGTGTGCTAAATTTTCCGTAAGGTAATAAATCTTAATAAGTGGTAGTTGGAGAACCCAACAACAAGAGAACTAAAATAGAATCAGCATACAAAAAGTTGACTTTAGATTTACAGAAAATTCGGTACACTGCCGTAATAGTATAATGTTTTGAATAAGTATATGGATTGAGTAAGATGCCGGAGAGTCTGGAGTCTCAAGCTAAAACTTTTTTTTCATTACCTTGGCATTAAAGTGCTTTCAAGTACTTTCTTTTCTTATCCCTATTACTCAAAGTTTCGTATGTGTTTTATATAAAATAAAATAAAATAAGATAAAA
>DAQQ01000033.1:0-19968 GCA_002508465.1 Methanosarcina sp. UBA7
ACAAACAAGTTACACAAACAAGTACACAGGCAAGTAAACAAGTGAGTTATACAAGCAAGTTGTTGCAAGTGACTTGGAGTTTTTGCAAGTAACTTATTAGATGTCTTATAGTTTCACTCTACTTTGTCTCAGCTCAATTGTGGAATTCTTTTTTTATTCAATTGTCATACCGGCTATCTGGCGGTTGCCCATCCGCCGATTGACAATTTTAAATTATATTATATTGAATATAAAATTGCTTACAGATGTAACATGACTAACAGAACTCACCTCGAAAAATAAGTATTTTTAAACCTTAAATTATATAAAAAAGCATAGATTTCGTAATTAACACTTATTGGACTCTCTAGAGATCATATTATTAAATAAAATAAATATTATTTATCTGTTCATCTTGGAGAGTTCGACTTGGATTGATTCTGAATTAAGTTTCCTAAGTGTCCTTATTTAATTCTTTATATAACTTTATAAAAGTATTAAATTATTATATCGAAGCAAGAACAATTATAAATTTGAAAAGTAGCCCAATGTGAAAAAATCTCAATTTATGTTTTTAAAGGAAAATAAGCCTTTAAAACTAACTATTTAAGAGTCATAAAGTGTTAAATCCCAAAATATTCCTGTTTAAAGTGTGAATTGTAAATTTAATCTATTAATACTCCTGAAAAAGTAAGTATTCTTTTATTTTTAAATCCAGATATAGCACCTCTGTCAGGAACATATCGATCAGTAACATCCCACCCATAGACCCAGAGATATGCTGTAATTTTGTGCCGTAATCAAAAACGATCAAGCATTTACAAAGCATCGAGGAAGATTACGAGGAAACCATGTGTGTAATTAAGACCTGCAATATCAATTCGATAGTTCCTGACTCTACTCTCTACGAGTTAATTAAACGGACTTTGGAAATACTTAAATATGAGAAAAATGTAGCAGGGATAAAAATGCCTGATAACCCGGAGGAAAAAATGCTTATTTTGCAGCTTTCCGAAGATTCCAGAAAAATTGCCAGGCTTCTTTCAAGTGAGACTTCAATCAGAATTCTCAAACTGCTTAATAAGAAGTCGATGTCGGCAGGAAACCTTGCCGATGAGCTTGGAGTGCGCCTGAATACTCTCAAATACAATCTGGACTCTCTTCTGGAAGCCGGAATGATTAGAGTAAGGCATATAAAGTGGAGTCAAAAAGGAAGGGAGATAAAAGTTTATGAGGCAGCAAAAAAAGTAATTGTTTTTCTGCCTGCAAAAGAGAGTCTGGAAACTCCGATTTATTTATGAATTTCTGGCAAGATATCCCGGAAAACTCGGAGAAGCAAGAAATCCCAAAACTGTCCTGAAGTTAATGACAGGCGTCAGATTTTTAGAACGATTCGATTGTTCCTAAGAAAGATTTTTAAAATAACCAACTATTAATATACGAACTCGATTAAAAGATACAGTTCAGCAATGAGTTCTATTCCATAGGACGTGGCCCAGTATGAAAATCAAATTTCTGTCCTTACTCCTTATACTCGCAGCCATTATCGTGATCGTAGGCTGCGTTGATGAGGGGACTCAGAGCTTTTATTGTAAAGCTCCAGAAGATCTAACTAGGACTATTTTTTTCCCCTATATCGGGCTTCTGAACCATGGGGAATCCGAAATACCAGGCTCACACCCCAATGAGCTCCCTCCCGACAGGTTTAATTCAGGCCCTGATTCCATTACTCTGAAAGATGCAACATTCCTTCTTGACAGAAACATCGAAAAAGCAGAAACGATTTCGTTAAAGCTTAAAGCCGGGATTGAGCGTTATAAAGCAGAAGGGGAAGATGTTAGCAGACTTGAAGCCCTGCTTGAAGAGTATAACCGTCTTATCAAAGAAGCAAAGCAATATCGAACCCTTGCGAATACAACTTCAGATGAGGAAAATAACAGCTCAATTGCGAATTCGAGTCAATGTAACAGTTCATCCGAAAATATGAAAGTAGATTATTTGATCCGGTCTCAGAAGAGTATGATGCAAGCTAATCATGTCCTGAGAGATATTTTCGAGGAACTTAATTCTCTAATGGGAAGCGAAGAACTCAACAATACATCCCGGCTTACTTCGACAGGAGAAGGAAAAGCTATTCTTATGGGCAGTTTCACCCTGAATATGCATCTGAAAGACGGAGAAATGGTAATAATGGGCCTTTCCAGGGACTCCGAAATTGATATAAACGGGGATTATACATTTGAAGAGAATACCGATATGTATGATACGGTGCGCCTTTACCATATAAATTCTGCTGATGTGAAGATCTCAGGTTCCCGCAAGACAGTAATGTTAAACAATGAAAATATTACCCTCACTGCGGATGGCGAGGGTTACGTAGCTTTCCAGGGAGACGGTACCTACAGTGTTGAAGAGGCAGGTAGGATAATGAAAGAAGATAAGTGGGCTAAACCTTTCTTTGAAGAAGGAATGAATCCCCAAAAGCACGAGCCTGACAGAAATGACAATAATACCGGGTATGGACCAGATAAGAATGACAACGATAATAGTAATCGGCAAAGGAAGGGCATGAAGTAATATCACGCTAACAGTGCTTATCCGAAAACAGAATGCAGGAGAGATTTTTGGAGAAGCAGTGAACGTTCCAGGAGAATATTAAAAATGCCTGGAAATAGAAATCAATATAAAACTCTGGGTCTATCGAAGATGAATTTAAGGCTGTATATTATTTGTATCGCTGCCGTCGTACTTGCTTTATTAGCAGGACCTGCTTTAGCAGATATTACGGCCACAGTTCATGGGACGGCATACAGGTGGGATACCTTCGAGCCTCTAGATAATGCAGTGGTCGAGGTAAATTCTACTCCCTCACAGTCCATGGTAGCAAAATATGGTGTGTACTCTTTTAATCTGATGCCCGGAGATTATAACATTACAGCCAATTACTATGAGAACAGCAGCATTAAATATTCTGCAAATGAGACTATTACAGTTAAAGATCAAGGAAAATATTTACGGGATCTCCTGCTCCTTCCGGTTTATTCGGAAGAACTCATGAGTGATTCCGAACTAAACGTCCTTTCCGAAAACCAGAACAGAACTGCAAAAAGCGCCTCTAACACAACAGATTCGCTAACAGACACATCCACAAGTCCGACGGCAAGCAAAGGTAATTCTAGCAGCATGTATCTGGCTAACCAAAACATAATTGGCAATATAAATGTAAATTACCTGTTGATAGCAGTCTTTTTACTTCTTATCCTGCTTGCAGCAGGCTACCGAATCTCCAGAGTGGATAAAAATAGAGAGAAAACTCAGCCTTTTAAAAGTGCACATAAAATCTCAGGTATGGGAGCAGATGAAAAAGGACATACTACAGGAGACTTTTTCAAACCAGTTAAGGTGCCCGAAATTTCGGTAGAAGTCCATGATGAAAGAGTAGGAATTCCTCACGAGAGCTTGGAACCCGAGCTAAAATGGGATTTTCAGGTACAGGAATCTAGGACAAAGCCCCTTGAAACTTCGCCTTTAATAGAACCAATAGCAGATCCTGCGAAAGAGTCTGTAAAAGAATCGATAACGGAATCTCTGCAGGAGCCTGTAAAAGAATCAGTAAAAGAACCTGCTAATGAACAGGTAGAGTCGACAGTAACAAAATTATCATCTGGAATCCCGGAAGCGAAAGTTCAGGAAGACTTTGGAGGAATTAAAGCAGATTCTCAGGAGAATGGAATAAAACTGCTTGGATCTGACCCGCAAAAAGAGAAACAGGGAGTCCCCTCTGAAGAAGCTGAGAATAAACCTGCAGAGAATTCTGAAACTGAAACTCCTGTTTCCAGGAAGAAGCTCCCGCTTCCAGCAGACCTCCAGGAGGTCATGGATATAATTCGAGGCCAGGGAGGCAGGATCACACAGAAAGATTTACGCAGCAAGCTGAAATATTCCGAAGGAAAGGTTAGCCTCATGCTTGCAGACCTGGAAAGAAGAGAACTGATTGAGAAGTTCAAGCGAGGGCGTGGGAATGTTGTTATCCTGAGAGATGAGGAACGTTGAAACTCTAAATTCTCATTTCTCGGTATTCATAAAACTCTGTATTATCATTTCTCAGTATTCATACTACTTTTTATATTCATACTTTTATAGTTGTTTTTTACTTCTCTTATCAAGGACAAAGAGGTATTTATTTTACCAGAAACTGACACATTGACACATTAAGTTTTTGATTGGTCTGAAGAGTAGAGTTCGATTATAATTGACAGTTTCAGTCAATCAATAGAATTGACATTGGTTCAGGCTGACCTTTAATTGGAAATTCCAGAGGCATACCTGATTCCGCAGCCGTTTTTTTCATATTGATCCCGACAGCATGTTCAGGAATTCTTGCCATGTTTGAATGGATACAGATTCCCTTTTCAACGTTACATTTTTCACATAGCCTGCACGAACCGTTAACAAATGCGACAGCGAAGGTAAAACCTTCATTAAAAGCTGCTTTTTCAAGCTCCAGCATTGCAAACGCCATTTTCTTGCTATAGTCAAAATATTCTTCCCAGAACTTAGCGGCTTTTTCCCTTGTTTCCTCAGGTTCTGTCGGGTCAAGCCATGTTTTGTATGGGGCTTTTGCAATTTCTTCATCTGCAACTGCAGGCGACCTGAACTTGACAAGCATAGCATAACTGTATTCTTTGAGGATTTCTCGAAACTCGTCAACAGTAGGAACATGCGGTGGACATGTCAATTTTTTTCCGTACCCTATACAGCCTCTGCATTTTAAAACCACTCTTTTCTCTACAAAGACATTGTAAGTGGGAATTATCTTTGCATCAATTGCTTCCAGTTCAAGAGCTTTTTTCACAAGAAAGTCAAACTCCTCAGGTTTTATGTCTGTTGATGGCAAACTCATTCCTTCTGAAAACTTGTTTTCAATTAAAAGCAACTTACTAGCTGTTATTGTGTTAGGAAATAAGTACTGTCAGTTCAGGATACTATTTAATTGTACGCAAATATTTCTATCAGTTTTATCTTTATTTATAAAAGTTGCCAGGTTGTAAGATTATTTAGTTATTTTCAAAAAAATAATTCAAAAAAGATGTTAGTATATTAGTTTTATATAATTGTTTGTATAATAATAATAATAATAATAATAATAATAATAATAATTTTGTAGCAAGTTTAAACTTGCCAAACTAAACATATAGTGGGGGAAGAAAGTGATCAAATCTGGAACAATAAAATCAGTAATGCTACTGGCATGTACAGGAATAATAATGGTCGCACTGATACAGCCCATTCAAGGACAGATGGGACCTGGAATGATGAGCAATCAAGGCTATAATTACAGCTATGGACCAGGAACGAGGCTGGGGTCTGGAATGATGGGATATTCAGGCTTCAATTCTAGCTATGGGCCTGGAATGACGAGTAATATGATGATGGGTAATATGATGGCAATATACTATCCAGAATCCAAACCTATAACCCAGGATGAGGCGCTGAAAAATATGCAAAACTTTACCACTCAGTATGGTCCAAACGTGAAAATTGAGGACTTCATGGTATTCAGCAGCAATTATTATGCTGTTTTAAATGATACGTCCAGCAACCAGGACATAGCAGAAATACTAGTGGATCGTTATTCCGGATCTACCTATCCTGAGCCAGGGCCAAATATGATGTGGAACACACGTTTTGGTGCGGGAAGAACTCAGGACGGAAGCACAGGTTATGACCTTGCCGGTGCACAGAAATTGGCAGAGGATTTCCTAACAGGCTACCTGCCTGGAGCGCAAATCAAGGAATCACATTCAATGCCCGGCTATTATACTTTCGATTTCGGACGAAATGATACAGAGAGCATGCTGAGTGTCAATGCTTTCAGTGGCCAGATCTGGATACACACCTGGCATGGACCTTACCTGGGTGAAATGAACTCAACTGGAATGATGTAAAAAGCTAAGAACTTGTCCGAAAAATAGTTGATTACTGTATAAATTTTAAAAATATGCAAAAAATATACAATTTCAAAACCAGAGCGGATACCCTAATATTATAGGCCTACTGTAACTTTTAACATGCATTACTGATTTTCTGAAAGGCTTTAAAATGGGAGTTTCTTCAGAAAAACGCAGGTATGAGGTGGAGAAAAATAGAGAATAAATCTTTTTTATTCCTTCTCATGCTTTTTTGTTTTTCCTAACCATATCAATAAAGTACTCAGTTTCTTTTTTTACGTCGTCACTACATACAACTGCAGAAATTGCAACCAGGCTGTCAGCTCCGTTTTGAATAACACTTTCACAGTTTCCTTTATTTATCCCGCCAATAGCAACTACGGGAATTTTTACTGCATCTTTAACTTCTCTTATTTTCAGAGGACCGATTCCGTCCCCTGCATCTTTTTTTGTAGCAGTATCAAATATTGGACCAAGACCGATGTAGTCAGCCCCTTGTTTTTCCGCAAGGACTGCTTCCTCCCTGCCGTTTACACTAAGGCCTATTATTTTATCCTCGCCAAGGAGCTTTCTTGCTGTTTCAATAGGCATATCGTCCTGGCCTATATGGACTCCATCCGCATCAACCGCTAAAGCAACGTCGATCCTGTCGTTTACCAGAAATATTACACTGGTGCTGCAGATCCTTTTAATTTCTGAAGCCTCTTCGACCATCTCTTTCGTACTTTTATCCTTTTCCCGGTACTGAACAATCTTGCAGCCTGACTCGACTGCCTCCCTGACATCGGATAAAGTCCCATTCTTTGAAAGTCCGGAATCTGTCACGAGGTAGAAATCGATTTCCTTCAGAAGGGAACTTTTCAGGTTGAAGCCATTTTGGTTCATGATACTTAATCCATCCGTACCCACGTTTTTTAAAAACGGTCGTTATAATCTCATTTTTCAGAACTTATAGTTCTTTTTATTAATTTACCTTTTTCTCTTCTGAATTAACCTTTTTCTCTTCTGAATTAACCTTTTACTCTTCATCCTCGGAACTTATTGTTTTACGTTTTTCTTCAGAACTTACTGTTCTTCAAAGTTCATCATACTTTTTACTTTTTCATCCGATAAATTGAATACTTCATCATACAGGTTAACCTTGAAACTTCCGGGTCCGTTTGATTTTCTGGCTGCAAGTTCTCCTGCTACTCCAAAGTAACATAGAGCTTCTCTGGACGCTTCGCAGTAATCCGGATTAACTGCAGCAAACAAACCTATTACAGATGCAGCCATACATCCTGTTCCGACAATCGACCCCATAAGCTCATGCCCGTTTTTAACAATAAAAACCTTCTCTCCATCACTTATAATATCTTCTTTTCCTGTCATCACAATAACTGAGGAGCTTAATTTTGCAAATTGCTTCGCAATCTTTGCAGGGTCCGCATTAATTGAAGTTGCCTCAACCCCTTTAGTCTCAGCGCTTTCGCCTGCAAGCTTTGCAATTTCCGAGTAATTGCCTTTTATGATATCGATACGGACAGATTCAAGGATTTTTGCAGCCATTTCATCCCTGAACTTCGTAGCTCCGACCCCGACGGCATCAAGTACGACCGGAATTTTCTTTTTGTTTGCAGCGGCAGCAGAGATAAGCATGGAGTCAATGATTTCCAAGGTCAGGGTTCCGATATTAAGTACAAGAGCCGATGAAATCCCTGTCATCTCAGCACATTCCTCAGGGGCATGTGCCATTACAGGCAGCGCGCCAAAAGCTCTTGTCATATTTGCGCAGTCGTAGATAGTTACCCAGTTCGTTATATGATGTATGAGTGGTTTTGTTTCTCTTACTGTTTTTAATGGGTCATTCATAGTATTCCTCAAAAATGTTTTAAAGATGTTTTATCCGCATATTGACACGTGTGACAGTTTAGATCAACATGTATAACCAGAAGTCATCTGCAGTAAATTACTCATTCTTCACCTGCAGTAAATTACTCATTCTTCATCTGCAGTAAATTACTCATTCTTCATCTGCAGTAAATTACTCATTCTTCACCTGCAATAAATTACTCATTCCTTACCCTTTCAATCTTTCCTTTGGAAAGATTGTGGTCGAAATTTCCGAATGAAAGATTATGTTACTCTTTTCTTACTTTTTCCACGCCTGTGTAAATATTCATTTTCCGGCTCCGGTAAAGCCAATAATAGTAAGGTCTGCTTTTTTCTATGTGCAGTGATTCGATATTCTCCAGTATAAATTGCGGATAATCCTTTCCATATATAAAAATTATATTACAAACTCTTCAAGCAGCGTCGGAATTATCATAGCAGTTAGAGCATGGCGGCTGTTGATGAAGCGATATACCGAGTTTACATTTGTCCTTCGCCTGCATAAGTAATCATTCTTCATCGGACAACGTTCACTTTATATGAATTTATACCAATTCTGGTTCTGAGCCGATTACTTTTTCCGATCGTTTTCTTTTGCCAGTGTCGTTAGTATTAAACTTTTAAGTTAAATTCACAATTGTGAATATTCTGAATAGGATTGTATTGGTAAAAATACTTTTTCCTGAAACTTGTAGTTCGAAATAATGGCACGGTTGCAGGAAGACCAAACATACTCTTCACTGATTTCAAATGAAAAAATTAATAAAGTCTAACGCCGTTTAGTTCTTTTAATTTACGAGGAAGTTCTCATCTACAGGCAAGCTGAGAAGTACTCGACTAAAGAAGCATACATGAAAACTATAGAATAGTAAATGTATCTTAATAAAAATAAAAAGAAGGAAAAATAAATGGCACGGGTTATGATTGTAGAAAACGCCGAATTTATGAGAATAGCAATCCGGGATACGCTTTTTAAGCACGGGCACGAAGTGGTTGCTGAAGTAACGGATGACGAGGAAGTCATTGAAAAATATCTGGAGATAAAACCAGACCTCGTGTTAATGGACATTATGTTGCCGGATAACGTGCCAGACAATATGAATTGGAATAAACTGCTGAGCAAGTTTCTTATTATAGACCAGGAAGCAAAAATGGCAATGTTTTCATCTCTTGGCCAGCAGATCCTGATAACGGAATCTCTAAAGATAGGTGCTATGGGCTTTATGGTAAACCCTTTTGAACCCGGGATGCTGAAAATAATTAGAATAATTGCAGAGCCAAACTAACTTAAGAGTGAAAGTATGAATGAAAGTATAATTGATTCCAAACTTTTGCAAGTTATTCGCCCATTAAATATATTTTTAGTTCAAACAAGTTACAGTAGATACCCAAACAGTGTTAATAAGGTTTCTCAATTCTTTACTATGGATTCTTAAATTTTTGAGTTCTTAAATCTTTAAATCATTAAGTTCTTAAATTTTTTAAGCACCTTTTATCAGATATTTTATTAGATGTTTTGTTAGATATATAAATCGGGAAATCTGCAAAAATGTGACCCTGGTTCTTATTCTCCGAATTTTTGCGGTAAGAACCATATAGGAAGAAATCAAGGAGATTCATTAAAGTTCACTAACCCTAGAAGAAAGAAATTAGCAGGAAAATAAATGACTGAGATAACAGGCGAACTGGTGATTCGTGGAAATCACATTAAAAATCGAATTGTGATGCCTCCTATGGTTACTTTTTCTTTCCACGGAGACAATGGATCTTACTATGGCAAGCAGCACATTGAGCATTATACAAAGCGTGCAAAAGGTGGTGCCGGCCTTATTATCGTTCAAGCGACCAGCGTTTTTGGGGCTGTAGATTCAACAGGTATGTGGTCAGCAGGTGATATCTCAGCTTTAAAGCAAATTGCAAGCAACTGCCATAGGTATAGTGCAATAGTAATGATGCAGCTTCATTGCGGTAATTTTGATATTAACAAGTTGTCAGCCGAAGATGTTCACTCGATGCAAAAAAATATGAAGCAGGCAGCCATTCGCGCCTGTGAAATGGGTTTTGACGGCGTTGAGTATCATTTTGCCCACGGATATACTTTATGCAAATTTCTTGATGCTTCTTACAACCACCGAACAGACCAGTACGGAGGCGACGCCCTAAACAGGGCAAGAGTTTTAACACAAATTCTGCCGGAGATTCGAAATAATACTCATAAAAATTTTATTGTTAGCGTACGCATGGGCGAGTGTCTGCCTGAAAGTAAGGACGGCATTGAAGCAGCCAAAACCTTTGAGAAAGCAGGTATTGATTTATTGCATATTTCATTTGGCATGCAGCCTCCAACAAACCCGGTTCCCGATGGTTTCATATGCAGTCCTATAACCTATAGCGGCTGTAAGATCAAAAAAGAAGTAAAAATTCCAGTTATTGCAGTCAATGAAATCCGCACTGAAGAACAGGTGCGGTTCTTAATTGAAAATGATTATGTGGATTTTGCTGCTGTTGGCAGGGGTATGTTAGCTGACCCTGATTTCGCCAATCATGTGATAAATGGAGAACCTGTAAATACGTGCCTGGGGTGTGAGAGGTGTTTCTGGTTTACTGATAGTACGCTTTGTCCGGCAGAAAATAAAAAATAATAACCTTCAATGAAAAAGGTTATACAAAATTTTTCAAATAAGTTTTGAAACCCGTAGAAAAACGAATGGGATTAAATGCATCATTTTTAATTTTTCCTCAATAACTGTTTTTGTCATAAGAATAAGATTATCTGCTGCGTCTTTTGAAAACCCGGCCTGTGTTAACGTACTCTCCCATTCTTCAGGTAATATTTGCTGCAAAGTCACGTTTCTGTTTAATACATCTCTAAATATTTTTGCTATATCTAGAGAACTGTAATCACGGGGGCCCATTATTTCGTAGATTCTTTCCTGTGGATTTTTACAGGTCATTACCTCAGCTAAGAATTTTGCAACATCAGGTGGAGCTACCATTGGCAACTCCATTTCAGGTGGAAAAAAAGTTGGCAGTATGCCGTTTTCCTTAACTAATTCTAAATATCCAAGCCAGTTACTGAAATAGTAAGCAGGCCGAACAAAAATCTGTTCAATTTCAAGATCGGAAAAGGCGTGTTCCAGCATGTAAGACGCCATCAGATTCCCGGTTCCTACTTCGTGCTGTGCCTCCATGGAAGATAAACCAACAATTTTAGTAATTCCGGATGAAAAAACAGCCTCTCTATAATTGTTTATAATCATCTGAATTTCTTTTAAGCAATTTTTACATTCCGTATTTTCAGGAGTTAGCAGGAAAACTGAACTTCCTCCCTGAAAGGCTCTTTTTAAGGGTTCTGCATCAAAATAGTCTGCAATAACAACTTCAGCACCCTTATTTTTCAACTCCTGTACTTTAGAACTATCCCGAATAACAGCTCTTACCGGTTGACCTTTCTTTAAAAGATTCTCTACAAGCATCGAACCTATCTGACCTGTTGCTCCTAATATTATATTCATTTTATACCAACTCAGGTCCAACTTTATTATTTTTTATTTATGAGCTTATCCCAAAACCAATTTTATCTTCAAATTAGTAAGGTCTCAAAATTATTTTCGTAATCAAGAAATCGATTCTGTTACCATAGCTAGCAGATGTCTGATGAGTTACCACAGAGAGCAGATGCCTGATAATCTGGACTTTTTTTGGTGACCTGAGTTTCATTTTTAAGAGAAAGCAAAAAACGAAAATAAAAAACCAAAGAAAAAATTTTAAAAAATGATATGAAAAGCAATAACGTCTTCGATGTTGTCTTCATTCTTTTTACATAAATTCCAGTTTTACTTCAGTTCTTTTGGCTGTTTGTGATCAGGCAGCACAGGCAGAGCCATGGTATTGATCAGAATTGGGCTCTGAATATCCTTTGCCCTCTCGATCACAAGTTCCTTTCCTTTCTGGGTAAGGGCAAAAAGCGGAACTGCAGTTCCTACCTGGGCAAGAGGCTTTACGATGTCTCTGATAGGCTTTGAAGCACAGCTGGTCACAATATCTGAATTTTCAACAAGGCTCTCTGCTTCTTCCCTGTTTAAACCTGTGACATGTACGCCAATTACTATTAAATCAAGCCCGAGCTCGGCTTCAAGTTTTCTTAACTCTTTTGCGGTTTCAGCAAAAGCTGCGGTTACTGCAATCTTTTTGTACCCGAGTTCTGCTGCCTTTTTAACGCCTGCAACAGGGTCCATTTTTGCAGTTGAGGGATCAAGCACAATTCCGCCGCGTTCCTGAATACCGTTTATAATAGCATCGATTGGTTCGGTTTCGACCAGGCCTGACATCCTGCCGCCCATGCCCTGAACGAGAGTAGGGTTATTGGAAATTACAGTGCCTGCACCTTCACAGGCGGTTACGGTTGTGTCAATCAAACCCCTGCTCAGGCCTGTCATCATGACTTCCGATGCCCCGAATCCCACAAAGTCCTCGAGTTCCAACCTGCGTTTCTCAGTAAACATTCCAAAGTCGCTGATCCTGAACTCCATATTCTTCTTGACTTCTTCAGGGGTGATTTTCTTGATCCCGCGAATTTTGGCAAAGAGAGGGCACCATTCAACTTCAGGCTCTCCGACTTCGATAACCTTTCCATCTTTAACGACAACTCTTGTTTTTCCAAGCAATTCCATTATATGAGGCATAGTTCCACCTTTAAAGCTGAGCAAAAATATGATTGTTAAGAAACTAAAATTAGGTAAAAATAACAGTTAAGGTTTGTGACTATCTATATAATAGCTTTTGGTTTTGGGGATTTTTGATTTTATTTATATCTTGTCATAAAAATTATCATTGATTCTAATAAGGTTCACAAGTTGTTTTTGGTTATTTGATCCAAAGTGTAACTATTAAAGTGAGTTAAGCGACGTAGTGTAATGTTCCTAAATTTCAGTCCTCTGTGTGAATTTTTGGTAATAGTTTATCTACAAAGTCGAAAAAATCTGAAATAATATTTTCAGCGAGAGTACGCTTACCAGACACCACAGCATGGTCACTTGCATACACTAGTGATTGCATTTTTTCTGCATCAGATATGTTTTCTGATCTGGCCAATTCAAGGTAGTAGTTACACGCAAGAACATGGGCTTCGGCTTTATCTTCTAGTTCATCGTATGCAAATTCTCTTATAAGGGGATGTAGCCAGTAACTTCCTTCATTATCAGTCTCAAGCATTGATTTATCAATGAGCCTCTCGATTGCACCTAGAGACGTTTTTTTGGTGAACATCGCTTTAATCCCACGTATCCCCACAGGATACCAATAGATAGATATCCTTTTTAGTAGCTCATGTTCATCTCCTGCCACCTTATCAAATAATCTTCTTGCTTTTTTAATCGTATCCTCTTTATTTTTATCGTAGAGGTTTAAATCCTCAAGAGTATCATCTACCCCAAATTTTTTAACAGTTTGGACAAGAAGTTTCAAAGCCAGCGGGTGTCCATCTATTTTTCTTGTCAATTTTATCAGTTTTTCTAATTTCACATCACTAAGCCCATTGACAAGAAGATAGTATACTGCAAAATCAGTTCTCAAACCGTTGAGATGTTCGATTTCCTCGTTCTCAATCACATCGATAAAGCTTTCCCCATTTTCGAAGATAGGAAGAGTTCTGCTTGTTACGATAATTTTTGCATTATGAGTGTTGTGTCGCAGTGAATAAAAAAGAAGTTCGATTCCGTTATCTGCAAAGTATTGATCTTCAAGAACAGTGCTCAGATCATCAAAAATAAGCCATATTTCGCTTCTTCCTTGAAATTCATCCGTGAGTTTATCGACGTCAAGTTTTCCGGGCTTTCTCCTTTCATCTTTAAAAGATGCGATTTCTGGTGCTTTCAGATAGGAGGCCAGTTTTTCAAGGATATCTCCCAGTCTTGCGCTCTGGTTTTGATTAAAGTCAAACCAGAAAGGTTCTGGTACGTTTACGGGTCTGAGGTCTACAAGAGCCCTTGCAAGAGTGGATTTACCTACTCCACCAACGCCACTGATAAGTAAAATTCTGTGATTCTCGAGGTATGTAAGTGCTTTCCTTAACTCTTCTGAACGGTTTTCGGTAACGAATAGCTTTAGCGTCTCTGAATATTCAGGTAGTACTGAAGGAGTATAATGCCTCAGATCGTTCTGATTAGCTTTTTCTCTGTGTATCTCGTCTGGATAATTGATAAATTGAATGTACTGGTCACCGGAGGTGTTTTTGAAATTGAAGGAGGAATTGCCATTTCCTACTGTTAATTGGTCAACTTTTTTAACATTGAAATTTATTACAATGTGTTTAATTTCCTTTACCAGGCCTGGATTTTCCGTAAGCAAGTTCAGGATTTCCTGCTGAAGTTCTTCCTCTGCTTTTGGATCCTGGGAGTTTCTGAGAACTTTTGTAAGTGCTTTTTCGAGAGAGGCACTCATTTTAGGGCTTATTTTCTCCAGCAAAGCCTGTGCTCTTTTCCCACTTTCAGAACCGAGTTTTTCAAAGGCTTTTTCATAAATCAAATCCACAAGGACTTCTTTGCCTTTGTCAACTGCAGGTTTTCCTGCAATGCACAGGGCAGACAAGGCAGGAACGAGAATATTTGTTGCCTGCTGGGCGAGCTGGATAAGAGCGGCTGGATCCATAAACTCCTCCAATTCTTTTTTGGTATTGGAGGCAAGTAAAATAAATTTTGTTATTTAGAACGACTGGAATAAAAATTCCACAGGTTTTGACTTTATTAGGGTTCCGTTTGATAATATTCGAAAATTTCAGCTTTTTTGCAGACTTCGCGAGAAAGGCCGCTCTCCTTCGTCGAGCGTTGAGTACCCTGGATATTAGAAAGCAATATTTACAACCGGCTGTTTGAATCTAAAATGAAAATGTGCTTTAAAGTTTTGTTAGGTTTTTTGGGTATTTCTGTGATATTATTTTTACAAATTTCAGATGAGTCAAAACAGAGTGGGAGTAAGGAATGGTACGAACTATTAACTGATCGACTGTCCAAATATAGTCACTGTCCTGACAAGGTCTCTAATATATCAAATAATAAATTAAATTGGGGGTTATATATGAAAAATTATACATTAGTTATAATACTTGGCGTTTTATTCATATCGTTAACAGAAATTGCCCTCGCAGAGGATGCGAAAACATACGATGCGGAGGCTTTTCGACAGGCTTTAGAGCAGGATGGATTCACCGTAAAAGAAGGTGAATTGGGTTACTTTGATTTAATCGGGTTAGTAGAGAAAGGAGTATTACCTTCTGCATACGGAAACAATCCAACCACAAAATATGTGGCATATTTCGTTCCGGCGGCAACTGGTCATGAAATAGATGAACGTGTTTCCAGGTTAACAAGTGCACTCGGGATGAGCGGTAATACAACTCCGTTCTGGAACCTTCGCCCCGATGAAGCTGTTGTTTTCGTGGGAAGAACACCACCGGAGTGCAGGTATTTCAGCTACGATCACTACATAATGCACAGGACATTTGGGAACGAGAAGAGATGGCTCTTTTCCAACGTAGCGGATACGGTGAACAACCTGGTTATTAAAACCGAAGGCACTCCATATGGGTCTTCCGGAAATCCTTTCAACCAAACCACGGTAATAATTATTACGGCCGACAGAGGCATCGATCAACGCATCCGGGATGCTGCCGAATCAGCAGGGTATTCGGACAGTATAATTAATACCCAGGTGCTTCCATCAACAATATTAAACATGGGCCTGGAGAATAACTCCGATACGTTTGCTGCATTTATCCGCCCAGCCTTATTCAATGACACGCAGGCTGGCGACGATTACATCAACAATACACCTGCAACTGTTTTCCGAATTGCTCCCAACAACACTATGGAGCTGGATCCTTATGCTTATCCGGAGCTAAGAGTTCGCGGAACTGGAAAAACAGAGTTCGAGCTTACGGATGATCTCGAAGAGCTAAGGACTGCGATTCTCAACAAATATAATAAGTCGAGTGCCACAGAGCTTCCGACCAGTCAGGCAGTTCCGGTAGGAAGTGACGCTATTCAGAGAGGAATCAATGGTGTAGGGCCCAACAACGATGCCTGCTATCTATGGACAGCAAACCAGACTGCCTCCTCGCCGACACCTCCTTTCTTTAACACCTCTCTGTACTATCCTTTCCTGCGAAACCCGGCAATTACTCTGGGCAACGATCCCAATGAATTAATAATTGTCTATGGGGTCAACCATGTAGCCACAGGAAAGGCATCGTACTCGAACTTCGCAATATACGGAGCAGATGCGTGGAACGGTGTTAGAGCAATTACAGATGCAGATTTCAATGGGTCTGCTGAGGAATATCTCCCCAACAATCCCAACGCGAAATACCTTTATGTCTACAAGCTAGCCAGGAACTGCAGTGAAAGTGATCAATACTGCTATGAGGTTCCCTATGGTGTAGGAACTTATGGAATAGAACTGGATCAGCCTCTTTTCATTGGCTGGAGGGCCTACCTGGAGAACACTACAAAAACCGGGCCAGCCTACTCAGAGATCGTGTACGACCGGGCTATGAAGTTCGACCCAAAGAGTTAAGGTAAAAAGAACTTGATATTAAGGACAATTCAAGCTCTAGCTGATATGTGTTACCTGCAAACACATATCTTTATTTTTTTGAAAAGCCAGAATATTTTTTATAATAATTTTTATTATTTAGATAGATTAAAACGGAAATTTTCAGGTTTTGGCTGTTTTAAAATTCTGTCTATAAAATTAGGAATCCCAGTTTTTTCGCATATTATGAAAAGGCTGCTCTCCTGCGTTGAGCGTAGATACGTTTACAATTCTGAAAAGTAAATCGACCTGCTTGCAGAAAGAAAATAAAAGTCAGATTAAGCTAGAAAGGACTACTGAATAAGAGAGGTATTAAAAAGTTAAAAAAGGTCAGGGAATAAGTTTCCCTGATTAATTACTGATCGGTGCTGCCCTTCGGTTTAGAGCTGCGGACGCCTGTCAATGATTCTCTTTGCCTTTCCTGCGGTTCTTTCGATGCTGCCTTTCTCAAGGAGCTCGACGTTTGTGCGGATATTCAGGACGGCTTTAAGTTCGTGCTGGACGTAATTTTGGACGGCTTTAAGGTCTTTAAGGTCACCTGTAAAGGCATTATCTTCAAGTTCGACCTCGATTGTGAGTTCATCGAGCATGTGGTTGTTCCGGTCAAGGATGAGCTGGAAGTGTTCGCCAACCTGTGGGATGCGGGAAATGACGTCCTGGATCTGCGAGGGGAAAACGTTGATTCCTCTTACTATCATCATGTCATCAGCCCTGCCCATGAGGCGGGAAATTCTTGTGGTTGTCCGACCGCATTCGCATTCGGATTCAAGAAGCTTTGTCATGTCACCTGTACGATATCGGACGTTGCAGAAACCTTCTTTGTTGATAGAAGTGAGAACAAGTTCGCCTTTTTCGCCTTCTGAGACCTGTTCTCCGTTTTCATCAAGGACTTCGACAAGGAAGTTGTCGCTCCAGATGTGCAGGCCGTCCTGCTCCTGGCATTCGAAACCGATTCCTGGCCCGAACATCTCAGACAGGCCATAACAGTCATAGGCTTTGAGGTTGAGACGCTTTTCAAGCTGCTTCCGAGTGTTTTCCGACCAGGGCTCCCCGCCAAAGACAGCGGCTTTTAAGGAAAGCTTGTCTATAAGGTCAAGCTCTTCGGCTGTTTCGGCCAGATAAAATGCATAGGAAGGGGTACAGTGGATTGCAGTTACGCCGAAGTCGATCATCATCTCGAGTTGCCGGGCAGTATTTCCGGTTGCAGCCGGCACGACCATTGCACCCATTCTTTCGACACCGTAATGGAAACCTATTCCTCCGGTAAAGAGCCCGTAATTCATTGAGTTCTGAATGGTGTCGCCTTTTGAAAGCCCAATCATTGTAAGGTCCCGAGCAATTAGGTCAGACCATGTCTCAATATCTTTTGCCGTGTACCCGACAACTGTGGGCTTTCCGCTAGTTCCGGACGAGGCGTGGATACGTACTATCTCTTCTTTTTTGGCAGCGAAAAGCCCGAAAGGATAGTTGTCCCGAAGATCGGTTTTCCGCGTAAAAGGCAATTTACGGACATCTTCGAGAGTCTTGATGTCTTCTGGAGTGACTCCGGCGGCTTTGTAATTTTGCCTGTAGAAAGGAACATTGTCATAGACCAGTTTTACGCTGTGTTGAAGGCGTTTTAACTGTAATTTCTTCAGTTCTTCGGGATTCATTGTTTCGTATTTCGGCTGCCAGTATTTCATTAACAGAACCTTCTTTTTTATTTATGAAACCGTTCTCAGGTTGTAATTTTTAATGCATGAATGCCATGTTTCTACATGTCATGATATATTAAATAATCTAATGAGTAATATAAAACATTCGGGAAAATCAGGTGTACTGTAAACTTTTACGCATATAAATATTGTTGAGGGAATGTATTTGAGTTAGGAGATTCGAGAAGCCTTGATATTTGTTTGTAAAGGGGAAGGATTGAGTGTGAATTGACTTAGAAATTACTTAAAACTTAAAGAATTTTCTGTATCCTCTGAATGTGGATATTTTCAGAAGTATATCTGGAACATCAGAATATTTCAGATAGCATATAAAAAGCGACTGAAGTTTAACTCCATTTTACCCCTTTCGTTATGTCTGCCAAGGATGATTGAAGCTTGTCTTTNNGTACAGTTTGATCTATATGCAGCACGTAAGGAGTATGATATTATTGAATGAAACTCTTCCCACTGCTCCCTGTGGAATAAATTGTTGCATTTGCATGGCTTACTTAAGGAAGAAAAATAAATGCCCAGGTTGTAGAATCGATGTTAACAAACCTGTTACTCGAGTCATATGCAAAATAAAAACATGTGAAACTTTAGCAAAAAACAAATTCACATTTTGTGTTGAATGTGAATGTTTTCCTTGCAATAATTTAAGACATTTGGATAAAAGATATCGTACCAGATACAATATGAGTGTGATTGAGAATCTTGAAAATATTAAAAAACTCGGTATAGAGGAATTTCTAAGAAATGAAAAAATAAGATGGTCATGTATCGAATGCGGCGGCACAATTTGTGTTCATAAAGGCAGTTGCTATGACTGTGGGAGAAAAACTTGAATTGAAAATTTCATCACTGGGAATTTGACAACTTTAACTATTAAATTATCGTTCGCATCAATTGCTTGAACTTCCAGTGTTTATCATGCACTATAAGTAAGCTTTTCATACCGGTGTACAAATATAAGCTACTTAAATAAAATAAGGGGGACTAATGTAATTGGCTTCACCTAAAACAACTCCTGTTTTTTCTTTAGTTTTTTCTCTGGTAGCATTTGCAGTTATTCACAGTCTGACTGCGAGCCTGCCCTTCAAACGCCTCCTCATGCGAGGCCTGGGTTCCAGGGCAGACAGGTTGTATCTACCTGCATATAGCCTTATTGCGGTACTGACTATATTGCCGCTCATTTATTTGCTTTATAAAAATCCAGGGCGAATTCTCTATAGAATACCTTCTCCCTGGCGCTGGCTGATGGTCGGCGGACAGTTAATTGCTGCACTTATTGCCCCTAGAGCTTTCCGAGATGCACCTCACAGATTCAAAATACGTTCACAGCTTTCCGTGCCCCATACTCCTGAAGCAGGTTCCCTTAATATCCGGGGCATTTACCGATGGATAAGGGATCCCTTTCTGCTCTCAGGCCTGGTATTGATCTGGTTAACTCCTATTATGACTGTCAATCTGCTTATCATATACCTTTTGACGACGATATACCTATTTCTTGGGTCCCTTCACTGGGAAACAAGGCTGGTTACACAGTTTGGTAATGAATATCGTGAATACCAAAAGCGGGTTCACAGGATAATTCCCGGATTAGGGGAAAGCTTTAAACCCGGACTTTAAAAACATTTGTGAAATGGTCATCTAATATTGAAAAATGTGTAGTGCCTAAACTGTAATAGCCAGAAAAGCAATTACAACTGCTACATTTTTCGAGTTTTCATGACTTATAGATTCTATTTCACTCCTTTAGGACTTACGCACTTAAAGTCCCAAAAACTTAATTTCATAAAAAATATAATTGTATATTAGTAATCTCCAAAAACGTACGGAGTTATGGACATAAATTCACCCAAGTGTAACGATATCGACTACAT
>DAQQ01000030.1:0-12464 GCA_002508465.1 Methanosarcina sp. UBA7
CTGCGCTCCCGTAGTAATAAAAATGAAGGCAGCTGGCTCATGATCTCAACAATACGCCAAGCATAGCAAGATGTATATGCATCTGATAGTATAACACTAAACCAGTAAAATGAAATAAGAAAAACTTAATAGAAAATTAAAATAATAGAGGTGTACATATGGGTGAAGTTAAAAGAGTGTGCAAAACAGCTGCAAAAATAGCTTTTGGTGTTGTTATAGGCCTTGGTTTAATTGGTTTTATTAAAGGCTTATGTGTAGGCTATTTAATTGGTCATTACAAAGGTAAGCGTAGTTTGCATGACATAAAATGTACTGATTAGATAGAAAAGGCGTAAAAATAACAGAGTTATACCAATTTAACGACAAACTCGACAATTAATGACAGGCTCTTTTGCATTAGTTGGGGTTTGCATTGCCACGTATTTCTTATCAAAAATCTCATAATTTGAAATATTCTTCCATCAATATATCTTTGCTGAGATATCAAAAATTTTCGAATTGATTTCCTGGCCTCACTCCCCGAATCCCGATGCTATTATATTTCTTGCAGGTGAATGAATAAGTGGGGAGTCAACATAGAGAACGTTACTTTTAACAAAATAATGATTGCAACTGACGGTTCGGTCTGCTCAAGGCTTGCTGCCAATAAAGGAATAGAACTTGCCAGGTTGAGTGGGGGGACGGTTTATGCAGTTTATGTGATATCCACGGAGTATTTTTCTTCGATGGCTGTGGATTTTAACTGGGAGAGAATGCATGAGGCATTGAAAAAAGACGGATGTAAAGCCCTGGATTATGTAAAAGGAATAGGAGAGCTGGAAAATGTTAATGTAGAGTCTATCTTGCTTGAAGGCCACCCTGCTTCTGAACTAATCCGTTACGCCGAAGAAGAAAAAATGGATATTATTGTTATGGGCACTCTTGGCAGAACTGGAATTGATCGGCTGCTTTTAGGCAGCGTTGCCGTAAATGTTGTAAGGCACTCAAAAGTCCCTGTTATGGTTGTAAGAAAAAATAAGCCTTGAAGGAAAAGCAAGCTACTAGAAGTATAAATGGAAAATCATTTATGCAAAACAAAGTACATATCCAAAATTCAACAAGGGTTATTTCAATCGGACATACCAGCGATTAGATTTTTTATCAAGGCTTATCTTATCTTCTCTAGCAAGCCATCCAATAGACATTAAAGCCATTTGAGAATCAAATCCGTTGGCACTCAGGTGAGTCTTTACCTGGTTCAAACTGCATTCACCTTCTTCTAACCTATGATACAAAACTCCTGCAGCTTCTCCGATTTTTAAGTTCATGTTCTCTGGCATGTTTATCACCAATTTCACTTTCAGAACTTTTTACTTCAAAAAGTAGGTATTGTTTTCAGGATAATAAGTTTATGAATTCTAAATATACAGACCTTAAACAATATGTTGGGTCAGTATATTAGGTTTTTCTGCTAAGGTTTTTCCAATAAATCAAAATAGTTTACTAGTGCTTCGATTCCAAAATCAATTTCTCATTTTCCTGGAAAAATCCGTGATCTCCAGATCTACTAAAAAATTAAGTTTTATGAACCTACTTTGAAATCGAAGTACTGGTAAAGTGAGAATTCATTTTCATTCTCACTTTAACTTTCTTCAACTTTTACCTTTTAACCTTCAATTTTCTTTTTCACGGCCGCAGCTGCATTTTTCGGAGAGTCGGTTTCCCAGAGTTTCCTGACTTTAGCACTCCTGAGGGCTGGCATTAAGGCTTCAAGCTTTTCCTGCACGGCTGCAAGCATTTTCTCGTCAACCCCCGGAGGCGTTATGCCCATGAACTTCTGGGCTTTAAGAGTCTCGGTTTCCCTATTTACTGCACGGTCAACTCCTTTCCTTACTCCTGTCTTCAGGGACTCGATTGCATCCCTCCACTGGGCAGCCCAGGGAGCGTCAGGAACTTCGGTGTGGTGGACTTCGGTCCTTTCCACCTTAATAGCGTCCAGATGACATGCTTTCACACAGGCTCCGCAATAGGTACAGAAATCTGCTGCAAAAGCAATTTTTCGCGGGTCTTCAGGGTCCGTAGGCACATACCAGAGTTCGGAAGGACAGACATTGAAGCAGCCGCGGCACCCCTGAGGATCACATTCCTTGAGGTTCGTTTCAATAAGGCTCAGCTCTCCTTCCATAGGTTTTTGCAGGTCCACGGCTTCATACGGACAGACAGTCTTGCAGCGTGCACACTGCGTACACTTTAACTCGTCGATCTTAATTTTCCCCTCGATTTTCGGAGCCTCACAGGGACGTTCTCCTTTAACCTTTATTGCTTCTTCAGGGCAGAGATCCTGGCATAGCACACAATAATCACATTTATCCTCGTCCACAAGGATTTGCTCGAAAGGTACGGGATTATCAGGTGTAGGTTCACGCTCGAGAAGGATGAAGGCGTCACAGAACCGGGCGCAGACTCCACAGAAATTGCATTTCTCAGTGTCGATCTCAATCTCTCCTTCTGCCCCTTCCTTTAAAGGCGCGATCTCTTCTTTTTTCGGGAAAGTGAACTCGACTTCAATTGCATCCTGAGGGCAGGCTCCCTCACATAGAGCACAGGGGAGACATTTATCATTAATTTTAACAAACGTATCGTACTTCGGATACTGTTTCTCATCAGGAACTTCTCCCACAGCTTCAAAGGTGATGGCATGAACAGGGCAGAGGTTTGAGCACATCCTGCAGAAAGTGCATTTCTCAAGGTCCATCATCACAGCAGGCGCATCAAGCCCGGTTGCAATTTCATGAAGTGGTCCCATTTCAAGAGCTTTTGTCGGACAGATCTCTGCACAGATTCCACAGCCATTGCAGCGTTTATAATCATAATCCAGAGTCTTGATGGATTTCTCGGTGGCCTGGGTATAGAGAAAATGGGAGCCTTGAAGGTCCATGCTGGTTGTAACCGTGATCTTTTCCTGGGATTCCTCAGGATTCTCAGGAGCTTCTGCTTCAAGATCCACGGCTTCTAACTCATCGGCTTCAAACTTATTGGTTTCGAATCCATCTTCAAGTTCTATAACTTCATTTTCTTCTGTCTCACAGCAACCTCTGCAGATGTGAGCTTCCTGTTCAGTGTGTTCTTCTCTCATTATGCCACCTCCTCAATTTCGGTTTCGGGTTCTTCAAGCCTGAGTTCGGTTCCTATGGGCCCGATTTCTTCAAGCTCCTTTACAAACTCGGTAATCGTATTTGAGAAACGTTCTCCTTCGGCAGCCGAAATCCAAAGAGTTCTCAGCCGTCTGGGGTCGAGCCCGATTTCCGTTATAACTTCCTTTAAGACGTCCATCCTCTGTTTTGCATCGAAATTTCCGTGGATGTAATGGCATTCGTCCATTCTGCAGCCTGCAACAAGCACTCCGTCGGCTCCGCCTTTTAAGGCTTCAAGCACGAATTCCGGGTTCACCCTTGCCGAGCACATTGTACGGATAACCCTGATATTTGTCGGGTAGTGCAGTCTCGACATCCCGGTCAGATCTGCACAGGCGTAACTGCACCAGTTACAGAGGAAAGCCACAATAAAAGGACTCTGGGACCTGTGTGCAGTTGCAGCCCGAACCTGTGAGAGAATCTGTTCGTTTTCGAAGTTTCGCATCTGGATTGCCCCAGCAGGGCATGCAGCACTACAGTCTCCGCAGCCGTAACATGAAACCTCGTCTACAACAGCTTTTTTATTCTCAATTTTAATTTTCCCGAATTTGCAGACCTCAAGACAGGTCCTGCAGCCTATGCATTTTTCAGGGTCAACATGAGCTCCCATAGGATCGGCTTCAAGCTCACCTGTTCCGAGGAGTTGCATAACCTTGGATGCGCATGCACTTCCCTGGGCAATCGAAACCTGGATCTCTTTGGGTCCTGAGGCACAGCCTGCAAGGAAAACCCCACTTACTGGGGCATCTACAGGACGCATTTTCGGGTGAGCGCTTGCAAAGAACCTGTCAGGCCGTCGGGCAAGGTTTAACATCCGGCCTATACCTTCTGCTGCTTTGCTGGGTTCATAGCCTGTTGAGAGCACAACAAGGTCACAGGCTTCTTCTTCAACCCGGGATTCAAGGGTATTTTCATACCTGAGTACAGGTCTGCCGTCTTCGCCTGCGTAAATTTCGGCAACTTTTCCCCTTATGAAATCAACACCCATAGCCTGCGTCCTTGTATAATATTCCTCATACATCTCCCCTGCAGCCCGGATGTCAATGTAATGAATCGTAATCTCAGTATCAGGGTAGCGTTCCTTAATCATCTGGGAATTCTTAAGTGCTGCCATGCAGCAAACCCTTGAGCAATACTCATTGCCAACTGTTTTATCTCTTGACCCGACACACTGGATGAATGAAACGTTTTTGGGAGGGTTGCCTGTGGAAGGCACAATGACCCTTCCGCCTGTAGGCCCTGCAGAGTTAAGCATGCGCTCAAGCTGCATATTTGTTATAACATCAGGATATTTTCCAAATCCGTACTCTTTTTTCCTGGAAGCATCAAAGAGCTGGTAACCTGTAGAAACGATAACCGCTCCGGCTTCAAACTCAATTTCTTCAGGTTTTTGTTCGTAATCCACAGCATCTGCAGGGCATGCCTGTAAACACAGCCCGCAGCCTACACAGTGGTCAGGGTCTATGAGCACTACTTGCGGAACGGACTGAGGAATTGGCATATATATGGCTCTGGCCTTTCCG
The DNA here is from genome assembly GCA_002508465.1 of Methanosarcina sp. UBA7. Lineage (GTDB taxonomy): Archaea > Halobacteriota > Methanosarcinia > Methanosarcinales > Methanosarcinaceae > Methanosarcina. The sequence continues at coordinate 4,697 of DAQQ01000030.1, forward strand.
ACCCCGTAATTCATAGGGTTCTCGATTTCTACGGGGCAGACTGCAGAGCAGAGGTCGACGCAACCTTTACATTTGTCTTCAAGTATGAATCTGGGTTTGCGTTTGACTTTTACATGGAATTTGCCGACAGATCCGGAAATATCGGTAACTTCGGAATAGGTGTAAAGGGTAATATTCGGATGGTTCTGAACCTCAGTCATTTTAGGTGCAAGCACACAGATGGAGCAGTCATTTGTAGGAAAGACCTCGTTCATCAAGGCCATTTTGCCTCCGATAGTGGATTCTTTTTCCACCATTATGACTGGAAAACCGGCTTCTGCAAGGTTCAGTGCTGCTTCGATTCCGGCAACTCCTCCTCCTATGATCAGGACGTTTCTGCTGGCTTTTGAACTTGTTGCACTTAGCTCCTTAAGGAATTTTGCCTTTGCAACTCCCATCCTTATAAGGTCAAAAGCCTTCTGGGTAGCCATCTGGGGGTCATCGGCGTGCACCCAGGAGCACTGCTCCCTTATATTTACCATTTCCATAAGGTAAGGGTTCAACCCGGCTTTTTCCATTACATGCCTGAAGGTCTTCTCGTGTAGCCTTGGGGAACAGGCAGCTATTACAACCCTGTCGATTTTATTTTCTTTTATATCCTTAATGATGCCTTCCTGTCCGGAATCGGAACATAAAAACTGTACTTCCCGGGCGAGCACCACATCTTCCAGTTCAGCCGCCATTTCCTGCAGAGCTAATACATCTATTACTCCAGCAATATTTAGCCCGCAGTGGCAAATGTAGACTCCGATTCGCATAATTGATGACTCCATACCTGTGTTTTGTGTTGAATGTTAATGATTACTTCGTGATCAGTTTTTAAAATGTTTTACATATAACTTGAAAGTTATAATTGAAAGTCATAATTTCTGAGAATTTCTGACCATAATTCAGAACCGTGTATCTAGGGCATTTTACCATACAGAAAAGTCAGGTTGGTACACTGATCAACAAAGACTTTTTCAAACTAGAGTGTTTTGTCAGTTCAAATTCATGAGTTTGCTAATACTGGTTAAGTTATTACTTATCAATTAATTTGTTACTCAGTTGTGAATTAGGCACTCAGACACAAATCAGTTATTTTTACATATCCCTATACTTTATCTTTTGAACTGAATAAAAATATAGGTGTTTTGTACAAAATCAAAACCTTTATTTCATCACGGTGACTCAACTCAGTATCCTTATGACCCACTTTGGATGATTTTTATACAAAGTTAGAAGAAAAATGAGCAAAGCTGCGAAAGTTGCAAGAATTTGAAATCAGTGTGCGTCGACGATTGAGCAAAAACTGGCAGCTTAAACTTACTATTTTATAACATAACATAAATAATATTTGTTTTTGTGACAATATAAGGGTTTCTATAATATATCCTTAAACAGATATATTGTAAAGATAAAATAAATTACAAGTTAACTTACTTCTTGTCCTCTGATATGCAAAATTTGGGAAGTGGTATGCAAACTTCACCTGACTTTCCACAATTAATTAAATTGTTTATTCAGTTATTCTTCAAATACTTTATGAGTATCCCATAACTTGAAATTTGCTTCCTTGGTCTTGTATTTCGAATAATCAATCAAGCTCAAGACCATGAAAACAACTTTGAAATTCCCAATGAATAAAAAGAAAGTACTTTTTAGATTAGACTCATACTATGCCAAAAATATTTAATAACTATAGAGAATTTCGATAAACCTCTAATCTCAAGAAATTACTTATATACCATTTATAAGCAACCAGCCATAAACTGGAGTTTATCGAAATTCTCTATATTGTGTGTTTCTACAGATCCATTCATGTGCCTAAAAAGAGTTAATGGAATAAGTTAAAAATTTTTTATAAATTTGTATATGAAGCGAGCCATGTCAGTAGGCCTGGCTTACGTTACTTTGTTTGGTTTATATCAGTTGGCTTGGTTTACGTCAGTTGGCTTATTTAGTGGATTTTCATTAAACCTGATTTTATTAACCGATCTTTGTTAGCTTACTACTCGACAAAGACAAAACTTAAATCAATTACATTGAGTTTGTAAACCGGTGTTCATAAACAGATTAGTCTGCAGTGTTTTTTCTATAACATAGTATGACAGTCTATTTATATAATAAAGTTTAACAGTTTATACAGGATAATTATTATTAATTTATTTATATATTAAAGATTAGATTTACTTGCATAGCGTTCGTATTCATATCAGGCTAAATAATTAACCAGAATTTAACTTTATAGCTTAACCTGAGTATACCTACTCTGCCTTGACTTTTCAGCAATTTGACTGAAACCTGTTGGGTAAGAACAAAAGCCTTAACATCGTTAATTAGGCCTTATTGCTGGAGTTTTACCAATTAATTTATAGTTTGAGAACTTAATTCGTAATCTAGAAACCAGTTTCAAACGGACAATTCAAGAAAAGATCATAACGGAAAAACGGTCATATGGATGCTAGTGTCGAGTCAAACACAAAATGTCGTATAAAATCGAGTGCAGTTATTAAGAATCATTGAATCCTTGATAATTGACTTGACACTAGTGAGACGACATTAGTTACATGGGCATGAGCGAGATAATAGTTATACTGCGATGAATTAGTTAATTCCTGCAGGACAAGGTATTTCTATAAATAGCCTTAAACGAAACTAGAGGTAACAACTTTACAGATGGAAGTGACACTAAACACTCAGGTTATCCCCATAAATATCTCATGCAACTTAAAAGTCTTCAGTATACTCTAGTATACCTCATAATATTCCCGTTCTATAAACAACTCACATAGATTCACATTTGACTAACATATTCTTCTCACCAAGGTTCAGGAATTCTTCTCACCAAGGTTCAGGATTGCTTCAAATTAAAGCTCAAGGAGTTTTTTATATGACTGATCATAATGAATTAAAACAGAAAATGTATGAATGGACTCAGAAATATGCAGACAAAGCAGGTTACAAGCTTAACCCTGATAAAGAAGCTCTTGATTATGTGCTTGATGGACTTGCGGTTAAGCTTGAGAAATTCGGAAGGCGTTACTGTCCCTGCAGAATAGTTACCGGAGATGAAAAAGAAGATAGAAAGATTGTATGTCCCTGCATCTATCATAAAGAAGAAGTCGAAAGGGACGGAAACTGCCACTGCGAACTTTTCTTTAAAGCAAATTAAATTAAGTTCTCTTGACTCGGTTTACCTGTAAAGAGGCTTTACTGGTCTATTTCCGAAGGTCAGGGAAGTTAATTTGTAAGCCCTAATGGCCTGAAAAACCTGGAAACAAAGGACTTTATACCTAAGGATATCAAAATCTTAAGGCTTGCCCGCAAGCTTTTTCAAAAAAGGCTTGAGCGAAAACAACTACTAAATCTAAAACGTCATGACTGCGTGATCAAAGCCTTTTTAAAAAATGTTTGATCGAAAATCCCTGATAAAGTTTGAGTTTGAGAAACCTTATCCCCAAACCCTATAGNNAACGGTTGCGGCCCAACGGTTGCGGGTCAACAGATGAAGCCAACATTTTTTAAAAAAGGCTTGTATGATGACATTTTTATAAATGCTTATCAGGAATTTTTACTGAAATTTGAAAGTAACACTGAAAACAAAAAAGCGAGAGTTTAAGGAAGATTACTTAGATATGTTTAATTAAAGTTTATTTAACATACGTTTTCAGTGACACGCTCAATCTTTGCTTTTTAATTATATTCTTAACCTTCTTACTCTTTAATGAAAAACTGAGATTTAAAATTTGACTCAAGGGTGACCTGTAATGACAAATGCAATGGAACTCTATCAGATGCTTCCAAAGACTAACTGCAAAAAGTGCGGAAAAACCTCCTGTATGGCGTTTGCAGTAGCTCTCATGGCCCACGAGCTCACACCTGAGGATTGCCCGCCTCTTAAAGATGAACCAAAATATAAAGAAAACTATGAAAAGATAAGTGAAATCTTCAAACCTTCGGAAGGTGCAACTGAAACCGGGCTTATAGTGCATGAAGATTTATGTTTTGGTTGTGGAAACTGTGTGGTTGCCTGTCCTCCGAATGTAGCAAATGACCCATATGGAGTAGGCTCGGGAAATGCCCCAAAGAATGTCAATAAACTGGTTCTGACCGTAGAAAACGGCGTTGTAAAAGCCCAGAACTTAGGGGAATGCCGCCGTTTCGGAAAGAACAAGATTCTATGCAATGGCTGTATAGTAACCTGCCCTGTAGAGGCAATCGAGTTTGTGTGAGGAAGCGGATATGGAGAAAAACTATCATGTATGCACAGGCTGCGGACTCCTTTGTGACGATATTGAGGTTGAGTCCGAAAAAAACATTGTAAATAAAGTGTATACGGCCTGCAGAGTAGGAGTAGCCCACATGAAGGAAGCAGGAAGTGGCGAAGCAGATTTTCGGGTTGATAACAAGCCTGTAGATGAGGCTACTGCAATCCGTGAGGCTGCATCTATCCTCAAAAATGCCAGAAATCCTTTGATCTTCGGGCTTGGGACTTCTACCAACGAAACCCAAAAAATAGCAATTGAGCTGGCAAAGAAGACCAACGCTACCCTTGACGATACCTCGTCTTTCTGCCTGGGTCCTCTAGTTGAGGCTCTTATTCAGGATAAGCTTAAGACCTGTACTCTTGACGATATAAGGAATAAAGCTGATGTTATTATATACTGGGGAACAGATCCGTCGGACTCCCATCCTCGCCAGCTTTCGAAGCATACCTACTTCCCAAGAGGAAGCGAAAAGCAGAGGGGCTGGGAAGAAGAAAGGACAGCCATCGCAATAGATGTCAGGAAGTCCCATACTGCAAAAATATGCGGGAATTATTTCTTCCAGATTCCTCCAAAAGGAGATGCAGAATTTATCGATGCCCTAATTGCAGGACTTTCCGGAAAGCTGCCCAAAACCTCCTACAATTACCCGCCTAAAAAACTCCTTGAGCTGGCAAATATTCTTAAAGGGGCAAAGTTCGGAGTGATTTTTGTAGGGCGTGGGCTCATTTACTCGCTTGAAAACCTTGAACCCCTTTTCAAGCTTATGAAAATCCTGAATGAAAAGTCAAATTTCCACCTCATACCTATGGTAGGAAATTGTAATACAATGGGCTTTAACAAAAACCTCTATGCAGAAACAGGATATGTGAACAGCGTGAAATTCGAGAACGGAACCGTAAAACATGGGCCTGAACACTCAGTTGTTGAGTCTCTTAAAGCAAAAACTGTGGATGCAGCCCTTGTAATAGGTTCGGACCCGCTTTTAATCCTTCCCGGATCTATTGCAAAGAATATGCTGGAGATTCCTGTTATCTCGGTGGACCATTGTGAAACCCTGACTTCAAAACACTCAAAGGTTTACATCAATACTGCAATAAGTGGAGTAGAGGCAGGAGGAAGTGCCATACGCATGGACGGGGTTAAAATGAGCTTTGAGCCTGTTATTGAGACAAATCACCCGTCTGAGGAAGTAATTCTCAAGAAAATAATGGAGGCACTCTGATGGATTTCGGATCTTTTCTTTCAGCTCCCGAAATACAAGTCAAAGTCATAACTTACAGGGATATCTTTCAGGATAAGGCTATGTTCGAAGACCGTTTCGGGGAAGAATACAGAGACTTATCTGCTGTCATAAAACTGGACCCAGCAGATCTCAAACAGTTGAACGTGAAAAAAGGCGAGACGGTCATTTTAAAAAATTCCTTTGGAAGAGTTGTGGTAAAAGCTGAGGAGTCAGGATACGAGACTCCTCACAGAGGTTTTGCATATATGCCCAAAAGTCCCTGGTCCAATATACTGGTTTCTGACGAAACCGGAGGTACAGGGGTGCCTAAATTCAAGGATATATCCGTAACCGTTACCAGTGCAAAAGGGGAAAAAGTTACTGAACTCATGCGTTAAATGCTTTCTATGGTAAGAAACTAACTGATTTCCGCAGGAAATCCTTAAAAACTTTAGTAAAATCCCATAAAGTCATTTAAAGTCCATTAAGCCCTTTAAATCCTCCTAAACCCCTTAAATCCCCTTAAGTCCGTTTAGATCACCTTAAATCCGATTAAATTTCCTTAAATTCTATTATAATTTTTAAAAATAGCAAAATTATTTTGTTTTTCTTTTTTATTGTTTGTTTAACTGTAAATTGGATGAGAATATGGCCAGTAAACTCCTGAAATTTACAAAAGTCTTGAAAAACGGAACTACTTTTTATCGCTTTGAAGGCTTTGAAAATGTGAACTCAAGGTGGGAGCTACCCTGTGAGTATCTTTCCGGTTCTCACTTTGCAGCCTGGAATGGATCTATTTTATATTCCAATGGAAGCAGTATAAAAACTCTCTGTCCAGGAAATTTGGTCTCTTTGAGTGAGTATCAGGAATTGATGAGGATTATTCAAGTCGGAAAACAAAGACTAAAAGAAATAAAACGTAAAATGGATACCTAAGATAAAAAGTACGTATGCTTGGGTTTTAATTAAAACCAGATATTGTAAACTCTATTGCCTGATTAGAGTTATTCTGGAACGGAAATTGGAGTTGATCTGGAATGGAAATTGCAAAAGAAGAAAGAATAATTATGGCTATTCAATGGGGGTTATGGTGTTTATTTCCCCTTAGTGCTTTTGTAGGACAGGTCAGGTATACTTTTTTAAAACCATTAGGGTATTTATTATTAATTTTCGCCTTTGTTTTATTTATTGTGGCTAATAAAGCGCACGGTTCTACCAATAAGTTAAAACTGAATGCTTCCCCCATGCCTAATAGCTCTGCCAAACTGGTAACAAGTGGAATTTATGCGTATATTCGCCATCCTATATACAGTAGTTTCATTCAGATGTCCTTTGGAATTGCATTCCTTATAGGAACTTCAGGAAGTATAGCAGTAGCCATTATATCCTTAATTTTCTATTATTTCAAGTCCATATACGAAGAAAAACTGCTCATTCAAAATTATCCGGATTATAATCCATATAAGGAAAGAACAGGAAGATTTATACCTTAGACATTTAAGTGCAGCTTGGATAATTAACATAAATGTAGTAAAATATGGTATAATATGGCATAATATGGTATAATATGATATAATAGGTACAATGGAGTACAAATAAAATATAATATAAGTACACAAAAATCAGTTCTCAATTTCCATGTTCTTGAAGAGGTTTTCTGGCAGAAAATACTACAAAATTTCCTTTTCCATGTCCCTCTTTCGGAAGTTCAACGTTTTCGATTTTCTCAGGTTGCCTGAAAAGGGTCTGGCAAACCTCAAGATTTTCAAATCCAATCTCAAGCAAGTAAGTTGATAACTCTACTGCCGAAAGAAAATCAGCTTATGAAGAGAATCTGCCTTTTTTATTTTCGGATTTGAGACAGCAGCCTTGAGGGCTATTCCTGTCAAGGATTCCGGATAGAATTTGTCCGCCTGGTTTTAATACCCTGAAGACTTTCCGTAGTGCCTGTCTCGGGTTTTCAAAAAAAGCAAGTGCAGTAACTATCTAAATGAGATCAAAATGTTCTCTTTTAAAGGGCAGAAACTCCGCAACCCCTAGCACAATTTCCAGCCTGCATTGCTTTGCAAGCATTGCCATAGCCTGTGACGGTTCAAGCCCTAGACCGACTCCGAGAGCCGAAGCGAATCTGCCTGTGCCGGTTCCGATCTCAAGAGCTTTTAATTTCTCCGGATTTTCTGGAAGAAAGGTTCTCAGAGCAAGAAGTTCGGATTCGTATGCAGGTTTATATTTATCTAGGACTTACGCACTTGAGGAA
>DAQQ01000076.1:0-4670 GCA_002508465.1 Methanosarcina sp. UBA7
ACACTAGTTTTCGGAGTCCGATTGTTAGAACAGTCTGTACTATTCGCATTCGAATATACTTTTTTCAACCAAAAGAAAACAAAATAACAAAATGAAAGTAAAATCTGCCTGATTATTCTTAGTCAATTGATCTGAACTGATTTACCGGAAATTATCGATCTCGATAGTTATTGAGAGTTATTTTTGGATGCATGTCTAGTAAAAAAATTAATTATCGGCCGAGTTGCGTCTTTAGATGACATATTGACAGAAACGGCCGAAGATGTACACCCGCATTTTCTACAGTAATAAAACACGTTAGAACCAATTACCTGCTTTTTAAGAGGTGTGCCACACCGGATACACTTTATAGAGGATTCAAGCATCCAGGTTTCACTCCATGATTATCAATGGTTCGAGTCTTACAGTTTCCTTTCTTGTCCAGTACCCACATACAGGACAATACTGAAATTTTTCGAAGAGATTATCTTCAAGCTTAGAATGGCACTCCGGACAACATTTTAAGAAAGGCACTAAAATTTCTCCCGCTTAAATATTAATAAGATCTAAATCAATTTGCACTAAACCAATCTGCACTAAACCAATATGTAATTCAGATACTTCGTTCAATTATGTAGTCTAATTTTTCTAGCTCACTTTAGTAACTGGAAAAATATTTGAGATTCTAACTCCATTTGAAGTAGACGCCCTATTACATTTCCAATGAAAGCTTTCTTCCCTCCAACAGTGAAACACCCATCAATCGTGGTTTCTTTAAACCAGCGGATATACTTACTTTTGTTATAGGACATCTCCCAGAAAAATATCCTTTTAAAATCATTTGCGTAATCTAAAATGTACGGCAATACATTTAAAGGTTAACGCATAATTTGGAAAGTTCGCAACTATTGAAGGAAAGCTCCGTAATGAATCTGGCCACTGATATAATTATAATCCGATGAAAAATGAGTTTCCCATTAAGTAAAAATCGGAAAAAAGCTTACCTGCAGATAAAAGCAGGATACTTAAATTTTAGTAAATAAATAACAATAAATAGTCTTTCCTTTAGAAAATATTTATAAAAAAACAAATTCAATAAAAATTTACACCTTATATTGTTGAGCCTATCCCAAGAGCCACTTTATTCTTAATCGTTGGGGATTTTCAAAGTTGTTTTCATGGTTCTAAGATTGGTTGATTATACGAAATACAAGGTCCAAGAAGTAAATTTCAAGTTTTGGGATGAGCTCGTTTACTATTGAACTTTGATTACTGAATTTATTATATAGCTTGAGTACTATTCTGGTTCTCAGTATTCGATCTTATTCTCGGATTCTCCCCACGCCTTAAAAGCCTTCAAGGCCTCTTCCCTGAGGAGCTGCCGGAACTCTATATTTCTCTCCTTAGGAGGACGTGAGATCTCACTATAAATTCGAGAGTCTGCAAAGCCAATCTTTTGAGCGTCAGATGCAGTATTGGCAAAAACGACTTTACCGATTCTTGCCCAGTAAATCGCTCCAAGGCACATCGGACAGGGCTCGCAGGAAGCATAGATAACACAGCCGCTGAGATCAAAGGTCTTGAGTTTCCTGGCTGCTTCTCTTATTACATTTATCTCCGCATGGGCCGTAGGATCATTAATTGCAGTAACCAGGTTGCAGCTCTCTGCAAGGATTTCCTCTTTTCTGACGATTACTGCCCCAAAAGGGCCTCCTCCTTTCTTCACATTCTCAAGGGAAAGTTCAATTGCCCGTTTCATAAACAAAGTATCGTTATCTGACATTTTTGCTCTCTCTTCTGGTCTTACTGTTTTTACTGGTCCTATTGCTTTTACTCGAAGCTTTTTATTCAAAAATATATTTCTTCTTTGCGAAGTAGATCTAACTATATAGTCTGGTTTTACAGGAAAATCCTTAAGTACAGATCTATTCAACAATGTTAAACAATTATTAAACGATTGTCAAAGATTAAATAATCAGTTGGAGTGAGAAGTTTGGAAAAAAAGCAATTTACAGCTGAAGAGGCAAAAGTAGTTGGGGAACAGCTTGGAATAAAATGGGATAAGTTTGATGTTGGCCAGTTCCGTAGAGGCATGGATGTCGAGCTCGAACACGGCACCCAGAACCCCTTGACAAACGTTACTAACGACGATCCCATAATGACAGGGAAAATCGCCCTGGCTCATCTGAACGAATTTCCAGATTATTATGATAGGTTGGAAGAAATGGAAGAAGAAGCCGAGAAATTCTGGGAAAAGAAGTGAGTAATGCGTTTCATTAACCGCTTTTACTCTTATTTTGATTTTATTTTGTCCAGAATTTATATTGAGATCAAATTTATAGCCTCAATACTACATTTAAATTATTTTTACCGATTGATTTAAGCTCGATAATTATATCCTGATTTCTTAAATTCATCCGTTTCTAAAATGCCTACCTCCCTATATCTTCATATATCAGCTTGTGCCATAGCCACAACATATGGCGAGCTACAAAGCCCTTGTAAAGGATGTTATCAAAAAAGCTGATGTCCTTCTTGAAGTCATAGATGCCCGGTTTCCTGAAGAGACGCGAAACAGCGAAGTCGAGCGTGATATAGTCCGCTTAAACAAACCTTTCATAATAGTAATTAATAAATGTGATCTCGTATCAAATGAAAAACTTGAGAAAACCAAAGCCTGTCTCTCAAAAATTGCACCCACTATTTTTATTTCCAGCAAAGACAGGTCCGGAACAACGATGCTGAGGCACCAGATCCTTGCGTCGGCTGCTATAAAAGCTGGTATAAAAGGGCAGGATGTTCTGGTCGGCACCCTGGGCTATCCTAATGTTGGCAAGTCCTCGGTAATCAACGGCGTTACAGGCCGGCACCGGGCAAGCACGTCTCCCGTATCCGGCCATACGAAAGGAGTTCAACATGTGGGCGCAGGCTCACGCATAATGTTTATAGATACGCCAGGAGTGATTCCTTTCGATGAAAAAGATGAGTATCTTCAAGGCCTGCTCGGAATAAAGGATGCAACACATCTTAAGGACAAAATCGGTGTCGCCCTGAAAATAATTGAAAAAATGCTTGCTGAAAATAAAGTGGTTCTTGAGTCCTTTTACAGTATAAAAATCGAAAAAGAAACTTCATATGATGTGCTTGAACTAATAGGTAAACAGTGTAATTTCCTTCAAAAGAAAGGTGAGGTGGATGAAACACGCACCGCTACCAGAATAATCAATGACTGGCAAAACGGGCTGCTTTTAATTTAATCAAGTCTTCAACCTTAAGATGCCTATAAGAACATCGCAGGATATATAAAGTAACACACTTTCTAAGCTATTACGAATATTATTAAATGTATGAGGGATGAGATTCTGACAACTGACCAGGAAATTCTTGCTAGAATCGAGGAAATAGAAAAGAGAATGGAAAGGATGGAAGCTGCACTCGAAAACATTAACAATATCCTGAAAAAGGTCGAGCAAAATACTTATTTCGGGTGCTATATGCCAGAGGGGAAGCTGGAGTGAAGAGATAAAGAGAGGTAAATTTCCAGATTTTACTTTTTTGACGCTGCTGGGTAATCGATATTATTCCAGGTAAACAGAACAGCGTATTCAGACCGTTCTTGTCCCGTGCCTAGGCGCGGCTGGAACTGAGGATTTTATAGAATCAAAACCAGATCTGGCTCACTCTAGGATAAATCGCGGACAAAATATCGAACCTTCAACAGTTTGCGGCCTTTCTTTCTAATTTTTACTGCAATTTTTTTCTAAATCTTGATCTTTGCATTGGCGCTGTTGTTCAGGAAAACTACAGTAGGACTTACGCGGTTGAACTGAAAAATCAATAGCTGTTAACCTTTAACTATTTAAAATGCAAATTAAAACCATAGTGTTTATTGTAGTTGATTTTATTGTGATTGATTTTATTGTAATTGATTCTGAACCTTAAGTTCATAATTCCTAACTAGATTAAATTCTTCAACTATTTATCTCGCTTAGTTTTTTCCTTCAGAATTTTTTCTATTGCAATCACAAAATTTTCAAACTTCTTCTGCCATTCCGTGTCATGTTCAAGCATTTCCTGGACAACTGTGCCCCTATCTTCCATTTCTGCGACTTTTGGCTCTATTGGAAGTCTGGCAAGGATAGGGATATTGAAATCTTTTGAGGCTTTTTCCACTCCTCCATTTCCAAACACTTCTATTGGCTTGCCGCAGTGAGGGCAGACCAACCCATGCATATTGTCAACAAGCCCTATAATAGGAACATTGAGTTTTTTAGAAAATCCAATCGATTTTCGGACGCTAACGAGAGCTACGTCCTGAGGAGTCGTGACAATTACTGAACCATCAATATTGGGGATCAGTTGGACCAGGCTCAACGGTTCATCTCCTGTGCCTGGAGGCAGATCAATAATCAGAAAGTCAAGTTCTCCNNTCCCCAGACGACATCTTCCAGTAACTTTTCGATAATCCCCATTTTTAATGGCCCTCTCCAGATGATGGGAGAATCTTTATCTTCAAGTAGAAAACCTATAGACATCAACGAAAGATTGGGAAAAATCTCAATTGGCATTATGCCTTCTTCGCTAACTTCTGGCTTCCTAGATTCCATCCCGAAAATTGTGGGAATAGTCGGGCCGTGAATATCGCAATCAAGAAGTCCTACTCTATATCCATGCAGAGCCAGTCCGATAGC
>DAQQ01000197.1:0-1925 GCA_002508465.1 Methanosarcina sp. UBA7
GATCATAAATTAGCTGTTTTTATTATAGCATTCAAAGTTTAATGAGATTTACAAATTAACGATAATTCGAAAGTTAAAATCCTGGTTTGAAGACCGAATAAGGTCCAGATTATTTTACCGAGAATTCTCCGATTACCTGGATTTTCTCCAATTACCTGGATTTTCTTCGATTAAGATTTGAAATATCTGGATTTAAAACCTGAAAAGTCATATTAATAAAGTAATATTAATATTCTGCCATCTTAAATGAAAAATTACAAAAAGAAAAAGATTAAATGTCAGGGATTTTTGTTATATCCAGATTTCTTGACAATTTATTATCAAATAAAATATTTAAAAGTCAAAATGGTAATATAAATTCATTAATTAGTAACTGTAAATCCAAAGTATGGTGAGCTTATTGAAAAGTAGGAAATTGCCCTTTTAAACCGTAACTACTCCTATAATTATTGGAGTCTCATTGTCCCAGTATAAATTTATAGTAGCTGTGCTCCAGCGATGCAAAGATATCGAGGTTTTTTCTTCTGCAACTCCGTTATCTAATACAACTTTGAATGTATACTTTTTCTGTTCAAAAGAGTTTTTGAGATTAAACGGTTTTGTTCTTGAGACTGATTCTTCTGGATGGAGCCTATATGATTCCTTAAATATGGATTCATTATGAGAATTGAGTATTTCAACCGATACTTCGTGGGTTCCTACATCGTGGTTTTTTAACTCAAAAAAATTAGGTAAAGCCGGACCTCCCAGAAGGAATATCAATGCATAATAACCTATAATTGCAACTAAGGGTATGAACAATAGAAACAGAATTAATTTTTTATAATTCCGCATTTGCAATCCTCTCCTTGCGAACGAATAAGAAAAGACCTTATTTCTTATCATATGGAAATATTTAGTTCAATTTAGAGTCCGTTAAATATAAGTTCAGCTTTGCGTTACTTTTTCCTTAGCTTTTATCCATTATACAGGCAAATCAAGCTCCCTAATAATCCAAAACCTGGAGCAGAGTCATTCTTATTTGATTTATATTCATTTGAGGTACTTCATTACCAGATTCGGAATCTTTACTGCTGAATTGTTAATATATCCAGTGTCTTTTTCTCTTATTATACAGGTTTTCTGAGTTCAGTCCAGGAGGCAAGGAATGTGCCAAGCTGCTTATTCCCAGGCTTCAATTTGCATGAATGTAGAATATAATCTTATATACGAACTACTTTGATTCTATAGATGTTGAATGGAGCTGGAGACCGATTGAGTATATATAAAGGAAGGCAAAAAAAGTTATAATGTAAATAACATGCCAAAACTATTCTATTATTGTTCGAAATTTGAAGTTGCATATAGATTCTTTTTCATTAATAAATAAATGAAAATTAACATAATGTATCCTCCACCTATATTGAGAGAATAAGGAATAGTAATATTAAATAAGAAAGTAATTATTGTTATAAACAGCCACAGAATAAAGCCTATTAATGAGCTTTTTATACCGATGATGTCACTATTTTTTTCAATTCTACTCATATTCTTGCTACACAATAAATAGTGTCCAAACATCAAAAAAAATAAAATAAGACCTGCCTCAAGCCATTGATCTATTTGACCCCAATCCTGAGCAATAATTATTTCGTTGCCATTTACAACTGTCGTTTCCGAAAAAAATGACATTTTTACACTATATATAAATATGATCCAAGAATAAAATAATATAAGTCCAAATAAAATTCCGATTACATCCAGGGCTTTATTTAGAATCGAGGTTGTCTCTTTCATACAACGAAACCTCTCAATAATTAAATTTGGGTTTATATATTTAATTTCAACTGAATATTTTCAAAGATGTACTATATAAATTGTAAAGTTTTTGACCAGATCATTGAACAATTCATGCATAATTGCTGTTCATTTGTATTCGGTTAAGG
>DAQQ01000197.1:1931-11612 GCA_002508465.1 Methanosarcina sp. UBA7
ATTCCAGTTTTGCATTTGATGAATAATTTAACAAATTTTATGAAAATCAATGCAATTGATAACGATTTTTCCTTAACCGATGACCAATGAATTGCTGTTAGTATTTTCTATGAGAAAAAAGCACCTTGAGACTTTATAGATGGTTTTTCATGAAACAATGATTCCGGGTACATCTTAAGGTTCATCTTCCGAAACTTCTTCAATTACAGTTTCTGTAGTCCATTCAGGCAATTCATCCACCTTTTCAATCGACTTCACGGTCCCATTCGGTGTGTCAACAGTTATCATATAGAATTCACCACCTGTTATTTGCGGATAAATGGATATAGACCTGTTTTGAGCATCTGCTTCTTTGTAGAGATCTTCAAGAGAATTCTCTGTCTCAATAGATTTTAGTACCGTACCGTTTTGCATCTCAATAGTTACTTCATAAAAATAGTTTATCCGAATATACCCTATGGATTCCCCGGTTTCGTTGAAGATCCCTCCACCTTCGTAATTATAATTTCCTTTTGTCAGATTTTGGAAACCGCTATCATTTTCATATATTCTTTGCATAACATCTGAAGGAGACAGTCTGTTTTCTCCACCACAGTTACCAATATCATCATTTGTAACCCAAGACAAATCACCGGATTCATAGAGGGATAAAAGAAAAATTGCCGAGAATAAACCAATAATTATCAGCGAAAACCATTTACTTCCTTCCAGAATTATCCCTCTTTACATCTTTGCCTTTTTATTTTTGTACCTGCCTTTTCGAATTTAGAAATCTGGCATATTACCTGTTTTTCTGGACTATGCAAGCGGCACCCTTAAAGGTGAAAAATAGGTGAAAATGAATAAGGTGAAAAAGATTACTATCTATAATAGCATCTTTTACACCTTAAAAGACTTCACCCAATCTGGTCTTTCAGGACAGTTGTTTTCAAAGATGTTTACTCTCCATTCTTCATCTGTCAACCTCTGTCCTGGGGGCTGCCAGAACTCATAATAACTCATCACAGGTCCTGCTCCGAGAACAATCCTTCCATCAGGCTGTTTATAGGCTACTATTATGAGATTCAGTTTTCCGGTCCCTTCTTCTAAAACTCCAGCAGGAGATGTACAGACATCCGCAACCAGAATTGAGTTCTGAGACTTTATATCCACATTCTCAAGCATTGGAGATATGTTTTGATCGAAATTCCTGATGAACTCATACTCTTCTTCTGTCAACTCTTTATTTTCAAGCTCTTTAATCGAGATTTCCAGCAGTTTTTCAAGAGTGTTTTCAAGAGTTGTAAAATCTTTATCCGACTGCTCATCAAGCACTTTCATTTCAGCTAATCCGGTATGTGCCATTTTTGTAAGGGCAAGCATCCTGGCATAGAACTCAGGGACGGGCTCTACATATCCCTGAACAGGTTTTTCTTCCGGTGGTACCTGAGGAGGACCTGTAAAATATTCCTGCTTTGCATAGAGAATAGTATCATGCCTGAGTTCAGTCCAGGAAGCAAGAGCTGTGTTAAGCTGCTTATCTTCCCAGGCCTCAGTCCGCATAAATGTAGGATAGCTCTCTGGATAACTTATTAGAAGAGGCTTTAGAGCGTACAGTTGAGCCCAGTAGAGATTTTTGTTCCAGTCCTCTTCGTCAAAAGCTCCAAATTCATTTTCCAGAGACGTGTGAGCTTTTTTGTATTCTTCATTCTCAGAAATACCCTGATTTTTCAGATGTTCTCTTGCTCTTTGAGAACCTAGAAGGTCCATAATGTTCAGGGCTGGAGGATGGAGCTTCTGGAGAATATAGGAGTCAGGCGTGTAGCGTTGACCCATGAACCTGAATCCTTTTGTAGCCTCAAGAGTTTTGTTTTCGGTTTCAGAGCCTGCCTGAACTACTCCCCCCGTTCCGCTGTAGATTTTTGGGCTTTCATATTTTTCCAGCTCGGTTTTCAGTTCTGTAAGACTTTCGTTGTCGAAACTTACTCCGTATCTGTCATTTCCAAAAACAGTATCCAGAACTTTTGCGTATTGATAGGGCCCAAGGTCGTCGGAAAAACCAACATAGAAAGCAGTTACGCTGTAGATTCTGTTCCATCTTGCCTGAAGGTCTTTGTCCCTGTCAAAATGGTCCGAAATCAAAAGAGCCTGAATGGTCTGAATTTTCGCTTCATTTTCCGAGTTTTCTGCAGCAATTACATCTGATTGAAGTAGCATACTTATTCTACCGTGCCACATCATGGCTTTAAAGTAATTCTTCAGGATTTCTGAATTAGTGTAGTGTCCCCGTGGAATGTACTGAGAGTAATCTTCACTATACTTAAATATTGGAGAAAGAGCAGAACCTTCATGCGCTTCTATCAAGTTCAATTCGGCTTCAACATCATCTTTTACAAATGAAGGAACTTCTACACTGTAATCTTTCGCATTCCCAGAATAGAAGGGTGTATTTTCTTCTGCAATTCCCGAATCTTCTGCTATCTGTTCAGGTTTTGGTTCAAGAAGGCTCAAAGCTACGGCAAAGTATGCAATATTTCTTCTTGCAGCTTCTTTTTCTGTCCCTGAAGCGCTGTCATAATCCTCTATGGAAGCTTCAAGGAGAGTCTTGTCAAGTTTCCATAGATCATCATAAAACTCCTCAGTCTCTACTCTTTTTAACGTTTCATCAAACTGGATGTGATAAAGGTGGAGAAGAGAATCAGATGTGATAAAAATAGGAACATCAGCCACTTTTAGGTCTAGGTAAGTTTCATTTACCAGAGTCTTCCCTGCTATAAGCAGGTTTTCAGTAGTTCCATTTTCGATTACGATAAAACCGTTTTTGTATAGTAAATCTCTTTCCTCGTTAGTTAGGGGAATCTTTTGGGTAAACTGATAATAATTTGCAATTTCGGAATCCTGTAGAGGTAAGGAATAAGTGGGAACTGCAGCCTCAAACTGCAGACTTTTTTTACTGTAGTAGTTGGAAAAGGAGCTTTGCCCTTCAAGTTTAAGGGAATTTTTGCTCTTTTCAGATGAGTTCTCTACAGAAACATCTTTTTCGGTGGAATTATATGAGCTAGTTTGATTGTTTGTTTTATCCTCAAGCTTTGTCTCATTAACTAATTTTGTTTCTTTGACTGGCTCACTGCTACTGCCAATGCAACCTGATTCAAGTATCAGTGATACTATAAGCAAGCAGATAACTATCAATGCTCTCATTTTCAACTAAGATCCCTCGAAACTGCAAAAGTAAATACAAATTCAATAACTAATAATTTTAAAATAAATTGAACTCTATAATTTAATTTAAGCATACACTTTATAAGTTTTTCTAACCAAATCTTCAAACTTATTCTTCTCACATTGTCTTCCAATTATAGCTGTTTCTTGACCTTTAATTGTTAGAGACTTTGGACAGAAAGCTTATATGACGATATAGGACGTAGCTATTTTCCTGAGATACGGAAACTGTAACCTCATACTTTTGTGGCTCTTTACATGACAGTTTTACCAATAAAAGTTGAAATCCAGTACCA
Organism: Methanosarcina sp. UBA7; assembly: GCA_002508465.1. GTDB lineage: Archaea > Halobacteriota > Methanosarcinia > Methanosarcinales > Methanosarcinaceae > Methanosarcina. Next base: position 5,429 of record DAQQ01000197.1, read on the forward strand.
GATTTTTTGACTCCTTTTTGACTCTTTTTTGACTCGGATTTGGTAAAGGAAAGAAATTTCGATAAAAAGCAGAATATTTAGTTAAAAGAGGTCATTTTTCAAGAACAAAAAGAAAAAGAATTTGCTGTGAAACCTGAAAAGAGTTTGCGGTGGAAAGAGTTAAAAAGGATTTTCGAAGGAGAATGCTTATTGTCAAAGTGAGTTCTAAAGGGAAAGTCACAAAAAAACACTGGTAGAGAGTCACAAAAAAATATGGGTAAAGGCAAAGCTATCTTATTATTTTGAAACTACTCTGATCATTTCTGACAATTTGGCATCAGTTGGAATAGCATTAGTTGGAACGTCATCAGTTGCAATGGACATTTTTGTAGATTTGATTCAGTTTCATTGCATCCTTTCATTTCAGCAAAGTACTGGGATTTATAAATCCACTCCTGAGCATATGGTCTGCAAGCACAAGAGCAACCATAGCTTCAGCAACCGGAACCATGCGCGGAGGAATCGTGGGATCATGCCTTCCTTTAATTGCTATTTCAGTGTTTTCCAGGGTTTTGAGGTCAATGGTCTGCTGAACTTTTCCTATGGACGGTGTTGGCTTTACTGCTGCCCTGCAGACAATATCCAGTCCGGTTGAAATTCCTCCTAGAATCCCGCCTGCGTTATTACTCAAAGTGGTTATTTTTCCTTCCTTTATCCGGAAAGGATCGTTCATTTCACTTCCTCGCAGGCGAGCAGCTTCAAACCCGGCTCCGATTTCAAAACCTTTGACGGCAGGAATACTCATCAGGGCTTTTGCAAGGTCTGCATCCAGTCGGTCAAAGACAGGCTCTCCAAGACCGGCAGGCACACCTTTTATAATAAGCTCGACAATGCCTCCGATACTGTCCCCTTCCTGCCTAAGGACCGTAACTTTCTCAAGCATTTTTCCGGCAGCATCAAGATCAGCACAGCGCACCGGGGTCTTTTCTACGTTTTCAAGAATCTCTTCAAAGGAGAGGGGCTTTGCACGGATGGCTCCAAGTTCAAGCACATGCCCTACAATTAGGATTCCGAACCTGGAAAGCAGGAGTTTTGCAAGAGCTCCGCCCGCGACCCTGCCTATTGTTTCCCTGGCTGAAGATCTACCTCCACCACGGTGGTCTCTCATTCCGTAACGGGCCATATAGGTAAAATCGGCATGTCCGGGCCTTGGAGTGTCTTTAATAGCATCATAAGCAGAAGACCTGGCATCCGAGTTCCAGACAAGCATAGAAACAGGAGTGCCTGTACTCATCCCTTCAAAAATTCCTGAAAGAATTTCAACCCTATCGGCCTCGTGCCGCGGAGTTGAAACCTCACTCTGTCCCGGACGCCTCCTGTCCAGTTCTTTCTGAATATCAACTTCGGAGAAAGGAAGCCCTGCAGGCAGTCCATCTACCACAACACCTACAGCCCTGCCGTGGGATTCACCCCAGGTCGTAATTCGAAACATCTGCCCGAAAACGTTTCCAGCCATGCATCTTAACTGGTTTTTTTGCTATTTGATCCTTGGGGTCGCTGGAGGGAGGGTTCAAGATGTACAACCACTTCAGAGATATCTTTGTATTCACCCTTCAGTTTTTTGCTGACTTTATGAGCGACAAGGTGTGCATCCTCAAGTGGCATATCCGACTGGACAAGAAGGTGCATATCAACCTTGATATCTCCCATGCTCCCACGAGTTCGGATTTTATGGCATCCCTTTACTCCTTCAACTCCCATGACCAGGTCACAAATTTCTTTCTCTTCAATTCTGGACATATCCAGAAGGGCCCTTGAACCTTCTTTAATAATCCTGTACCCGGCTCTGAAAATGAAAAACGCAATTACTACGGCTATTAAAGGGTCCATAAGGGAGAAACCGAGCTTGACGGCAGCCAGACTTACTATAACCGAGAGGGAGACATAAATGTCACTTTTTGTGTGCATGGAGTCTGCTATAAGCACCTGACTTCTGAGAAGTTCACCCTGTTTATATTCGTACCGTGTTACCAGATAGTTAATACACATCGTTCCGAGAATTATGAGAAAACTTATAGCTGTGACTTCTGGCACACTTGGAACAAGGAAACGGTTGAAAGCGTTGTGGAATATTTCAATCCCTACAAAGATCAAAAGTAAAGCGATAAAAATAGAGGCTAGTGTTTCATACTTCCGATGTCCGTAAGGATGCTCTGTATCAGGCGGGCGAGCTCCGATAAAACTCCCAGCCAGTCCTATAATATTAGAAACTCCATCAAAAAGAGAGTGGTAGCCGTCTGCAGTCATGCTCAGTGTACTGGTCAAGGTTCCGTAAATTATTTTGGCAAACGCAACTGCAAGGTTCAGAAATAGTACATAGATGAGAACTTGCTGTACTTTTTTGAACTTCTGTAACATACATCTGACTCCCTACATCGACTGTGCAAAGCCGGAAAACAGGCTGCAGATAATAAACAATTAAGAAAATTAATCCTGAGAAAATTAATTTGGTTGAAGACTATCAATGATATACTGATTTATTTTTATATAAAATTCTGCCTTTTAACCCGAATTTGACAGAAAAATAAAAATTAAAATGAAAAAAGGAGTTTCATGCTCCTGTTTTCCCCCTACATTTGATGTTTCTGTGCATTGTTCTCGATTTTTTGCTATTTTCATTTTTCCGAAAAATTCTGCGTCAATACTATACGTTTTTTGTAGGAAAATACTTTATCAATTTATAAATTCTGTCAAATTTGGGTTTTAAAAAAAGGGTAAAAATAAGGGTAAGAAAAAAAGTAGTGTGAAAAAGTATTATGAAAAGTAATGTGAAAAAGTAGTATAAAAGTAATGTGAAAAAGTAATGTGAAAAAGTAGTATAAAAAGTAATGTGAAAAAGTAATGTGAAAAAACTAAGATGAAGAAAGTAAGATGAAGAAAGTAAAATGAAAAAGTAAGATGAAGAAAAGCGGAAGACGAATTTTTATTCCAAGCCTGTCCATTTCATATAAGCTTCCACTATTTCCTGTCCTTCCAGAAATACCAGTCCGTGTTCTTTACCATACTCTTTTGAGTCTTCTTTAGAGAGAGCTTTTCCATTATTATCGTCAAGCATTTCACAGACTACCATTGCAGGAGTAATGCCTGCCATGCGGGCAAGAGCAACTGAAAGTTCGGTCTGGCCTTTGCGGTCATCCAGAAGACCGTCTGCAGCCCTTAGCAGTGCAACGTGCCCAGGAGTTCTGAATTCGTCCCCAAAGTGAATTGCATCTCCTGATAGTTTTTTTTCCGTAATTTCTCCGATCTTCCTGATAGTAAGGGCTCTTTCGTTATCAGGAATGCCGGTTCTGGTTTCCCTGTGATTGACCCAGAGAGAAAAGGAAGAATGAGAATCATATTTAAGATCGCCCTCTTTTTCTACAATTTCCCCTAGCATATCACTGGTTTTACCGGCTTCCCTGACAAGTTCAGCCATAAAAGGCAGCCTGAGCTGTTTTGATGCTACAGGATCTACAGCTACACATATAAGGCCGCCTGCATCTTTTCGCATCCATTTCACATCTTTGAAAGTAACCGCTTTAGCAGGAATTACAAGATCAGTTTCTCCTTCCCTTGAGTCCGAATCGTAAATCTGGATCATTTTTCCGGCTCTCAGGGCTTTCAGCGCCCGGTTGATATTTTCATTTCTGTACGTAAGACATTCGTAAACCGTACTTCCGCTCATTTCTGGTTCTCCATTCCCTGTTTTTTTAACTGCACCACAACTCTGTCCCCATCGTTCAATCCCAGGGCGTCTCTTAACTTTACAGGTGCAATAATCTCAATCAAATCCGATGGGTAGTGTGTTCTTTCTGGAGCGACTACAGCAGCCTCTATACCACCAATGACAACTGGATAACATTTCCCGCTTCCGAATGTACGTTCTCCGTCATTGAAACCTTCTACCCGGACAGCCGGCATTTCACGTAAGAGATTTCTAAGAGGTGAACTGCTTTCAGAAAGCTGTACGTTCAGAGTCCCAGGGAAAGGTACAAAATGCAATTTTTCTTCAAATTGCTTCCGGTATCCGGGTATATTTACATAGTACTGACCTTCGCCGAGGCCTTTGAGCACCTTTCCTTCAAGTTCGAGAATCTCGCATTCCGGAGAAAAGATCCTGCTGTAATCGACGTACTCGTTCTTAAGAACTTCAATCCCTTTTTCTGTCATTGTTATCAACTGGCCACCGGGAACGATCTTCCTTTCAATCAGCCCTTCTTCTTCCAGCTGTTTGAGCTTTCTTGCTGCGGTTTTGGAGCTCGCTCCTGTATGCTTTTGAAACTCGCTCGATGAGACCTTGATGGTTTTATTTACTGCTCCTATAAGTGCGAGTTTTTTAAGGTATTCAATGTCAGGCACTGTCGGCACCCATCTTAATTTTGAGATGCATCTCAATTATGAGATGTTATACAATGCATTCCGTTATAATAAAACTTTTGATGGCAAAGTCCACCTGATGCCTTTTAATGAATTTTTTTTTAGTATCCTCTGGGATTGCTAAAATTTGACATCAATTTTACTGGCAGCTGGCAACAATAAATCAAAAACTCGGAAATAGTATGTCCCGAAAGTTATCTAAACTTAAATTAATTTCTTATCATTTTTAACACAAAAACCAAGTTCATTGTCTTTACTGATGCATAAGTTTCTGCATTTTATCTGGTCTAGCTGAAGGTTTTGAACTCAGTTTTTTTAACTTCATGCCTCTGTTAGTCATTTCAGTTTCTACATCTTCAAGCAAGGTCCTGAGATCAATCACAACTTCGAGTAAATGAGAATCAGAAGTATTTACAAGCCCTTCGTCAACTGCATGCCTTATTCGTTCTAGCATCTTTATTCTTAAATAGTTGAGAGTGTTGGGGTCTAGAGGTCTAGAATGTTCAGACTTGTTATCTACCATTCTTTTTAACTCCTCATGTTTTTAAGTAATTATAGGACACAATACACAGAAATGTATAAAAAGAATTATAGGAAAAATCTATAGAGATAGTTTTTTGTACTCTCTTAAAGTCTTTTTTGTCTGAGAATTAGAAATTTCATATACATAATCTTAACCATTATCAGGTTTAAGCAGTTCAAATTGCATCATTTTTCTTCCATGATCAGCACATCGATATATAGCCTGACAATATGTCGGTAGATGTAAAGTCTTCGAGAATTTTATCTATTTTTAGCCAGCTGCATACTTATAATATGTTGATTTATAATATGTTGATTTCCCGAAGACTATACAGAGCCTTATAGTAATCTCAAACCAGGTTTCTACAGAGAATAACTTGAGTTTTTATCAGAGTAATTTCTTTCCTGCATCCGGGCCAGGAGCACACTGGAAGACATCGGTAATCTTGACTTCGATGAGAGTTTTTGCAGGAAGCCCAGGTTTTGCTGTATGCACAATTTCTTTCATTTTTTCAAATTTTTCCCCAGAGTCAATAATATCAGCTTTGCCTTTTATCTGGAAACAGCCGCCTGTATCAGGGCCCCAAACGTAAACTGCAATATTTGGATTCTCTTTTAGGTTTTCCAGGGACTTAAGCATAAAATTGTCTGCAATCCAGATTGTTTCATCATCCACAAGCTGGCAGAACCCTATAGGCACCACGTTAGGAACTCCTTCTTTTGAGGCCGTAGCTACTGGAAAGATCTTTACCTTCGAAAATGCAGTCTTCATCTTTTCATCTAATTTTACCATAGTATCACACCCAAGATAATTGTAGTATATATTAATATAGTTAAGCGTCATAATTCTGTATCTGACTTTTGTTTGTGTATTTTAATGACCTTTCAATATATAAATTTAAAAAATTTCTAAAGCCTTGAGCTAATATACAATATCTTTCTCAGGGAGGTTAATACTGATGGTTTTAGAAACTTTTTACGATTCTCTGGTTTCCAGTTCCATTTTCAAATCGTGCAAAAAAATAAAATTTTAAGAACAATAAGGGCTAATCTCCGTCAGTTTAATGGTGGGATACAGCCCGTCAACCTCAACAAAACACCAAATCTAATTTTTTAGATTTCCTAGGTTAAAGCAATTTATTCAGGTGCATGCACAATAATGGTAAGTTCTCGTCCTTCTAACTCTTTAATTGATTACACCAGTATAGTCAGAATTAAACAATATATAGGCAAAAAAGTATATAGTTACCTGAGTTTGACAGTTAGA